>CAIQAW010000001.1 GCA_903869875.1 Candidatus Nomurabacteria bacterium
CACATACCAACAGGTATTGCCGTGTCTGCATCGACCGAACGTAGTCAGGAACAAAACAAAGAACATGCAATTCAGTTGCTAATGGGTAAGTTAATTAAGAAATCTGAAGACGAACATAAAAGTTTAGAGGAATCTATGCAAATATCTAAAACCACAGATATAGAATGGGGTAGTCAGATGCGTTCGTACGTACTGCACCCATATAAAATGGTTAAAGACCACCGCACAGGCTATGAAACTAGTGACGTGTCAGCAGTATTAGAAGACGGCAACATTGATGGTTTTATAGAAGCAGAGAAATCTTTGTAATTGTATTTTGTTATTCTTCCTTGATTTAGTATAATAGGGGGTATGATTAGATTTGAAGCAGTTTCTAAAATTTATGAAAACCAAAGCCTTTCAATAGACCATGTGTCGTTCGAAATTGCCCAAGGCGAATTCGTGGTTTTTGTCGGCCATTCGGGCGCAGGCAAAACAACATTAGCTAAACTGCTACTAGCTGAAGAACGCCCAACAGAAGGTGTTATAACTTTCGAATCTATAGACATAAACACTTTAAAAAACCGCGATTTAACAAACTACCGCCGACGCATAGGTGTAGTTTTCCAAGACTTCCGCCTACTACCCAACAAAACCGCATTTGAAAACATTGCCTTTGCTATGGAAGCTGTCGGTAAAAGCGACGAAGACATAACAACTGACGTACCGCACGTATTAGAACTAGTAGACTTGAAGTCTAAAATGTTCCATTTCCCACACCAAATGTCTGGTGGAGAAAAACAAAGGTTAGCTATAGCCCGCGCCATTATAACCCAACCCGAAGTTGTAATAGCCGACGAACCAACAGGCAACCTAGACCCTACAAATGCTCGTGAAGTTATACAAATACTTAAGAAAATAAACGAACTTGGCACAACTGTGCTACTAACTACTCATAACCGCGACATTGTCGACGGCCTGGGTAAACGCGTTATAACACTGGAACGTGGCGCCATAATACGTGACGAACAAAATGGCAAATATTCGCTTTAATTGATATAATTACAATATGTTTTGGACTAATCTAAGAAGAATAATGCGGGCAGGGTACACCAGTTTTAAACGTGGTGGTACTGTTACATTTGCATCTATACTAACCCTGGTTATAACACTGTCGTTGATAAACTTTATTGTACTTATGAACGTGGCTGTAAACAGCACTGTACAAATGGTTAAAAACAAAGTCGACGTTATAGTTTACTTTGTGCCCAGTGCAGACGAAAAAAAGATTCTAACTTTACAAGAAAACATAAGTAAACTTACACAAGTTAAAAATGTTACATATGTGTCACGCGCAGACGCACTAGCCGAATTTGAAAAGAAACACGTTAACGACTACGTAGAACTACAAGCGCTAAACGAAACACCCGACAACCCTTTCGGTGCAGAACTTAAAATTGTAGCTTCATCAGTTGCAGACTACGACACTATATCTAGCTACCTTAAAAACGAAGTTATGCAAAAACAAGGTTACGACAACCTGGTAGAAAAAATAAACTATGCAGAAAACAAATTAGTTATAGACAAACTAAACCGTGTTATAGAAAACGCGCGGGTTATAGCAGGTATACTATTAATTTTGTTTGCATTGGTTGCTATTGTTATAACACATAACACTGTTCGACTAACCATATATACTGCCCGCGAAGAAATAGCCGTTATGCGTTTAGTTGGCGGGTCTCGTTCGTATGTACGCGGTCCATTTATAGTGCAGGCAATAATTTGCAGTACGTTTGCTGCATTTATAACAACTATTTTGTTTATGCCTATTTTGTATTATTCTTCAGGCGTGGCAAACTTTTTTGGTGTAGACTTTTTTGCATACTATATACGCCACCTGTATGTGGTGTTACCTATACTACTAGGTAGTGGTATAGTGCTTGGTTTTATTTCTTCGTTAATAGCAACCAGAAAATATTTAAAATTATAAAAATAA
>CAIQAW010000002.1 GCA_903869875.1 Candidatus Nomurabacteria bacterium
TAAACTATAAGACATATTCAAACCTCCATATAAAACAACACCAAGTAATATTCCTGCACTGATAACATCCGCACCATGGCTGATTATAGACCGCGCTGTGTAACGTGGAAAATGTTTTTTGATAGATATATACATTAGACCTATGTTTATGTATTCACCCAGTGTATACGCTAATGGCAGTACTATCATGTTTGCATGTGGTAAACCACTAATACCGAACAAATTAGTCAACGCATTTACAGCACCTGGCATGTATAGTATGGTTTCGTAACCAATATAAATTAATGCGACTAATGCAACTGCTGAAATACCATTTACTATCAGTGGTTGTTTAGTATTACCCACTGCATAGTACATACGAACTAAAACATACAGTATACCCTGTGTAGCTAGTGACAGAACAAATATACCTAACGCTGCGCCGGTAACACGTGCATGCACATAAGTAAACTTATACGAACCTAACAATATATAAACTATCTGTGTTCGAAAAATGAAGAAAACAACAGACGCAGGTAAAGACCAGAAGAATATTTTTTCAGTTACACTATGCGCTGTATTGTAAAAATTGTCATGTGCATTTTCAGCGTGGCTTTTAGCTAAGTGTGGGAAAGAAGCAACAGCAAAAGACAAACCTATCATAGAAACTGGCACCATCTGAACAGTCAATGCAAATGTAAACAAAGACACTGCACCTACGCCAAATTTTGATGCAAATGCAACTATCCATATCAACACCAAACTATTTAGCGACAACGCAATAGTGCGTGGTATAGCCTGCATAAAAACATTTTTTATAGTTACCCATGAATACCGCTGAAAACTTGGAAATAGCCGGTGTTTTTTAACTGCTGGTATTTGCAGTGCCATATGCCCCGCCGCGCCCAAAACTACACCCCATGCCAACCCCCACAAACCAAACTGTGGAAACAGTACAGTTATACCTATAACAATACCCAGGTTGTATACCAGTGGTGCACATGACCACAATGCATACTGTTTATAATACTGCGTAACAATACCAAATATATTTGAAAAACCTAAAAATACCGGTGAAAGTAACATTATACGGCTTATAGAAATAAGTGTTTTTGTATCTGCCACAGAATACGCAGGGGCAATTATTTTTGCTATGTATGGCATTGCAAAAAATACTATTACTGAAATAATTGCAATAAGTAATGCAAAGAAAGACGCCATGTCTGACAAAAACTTTTTAGCATTTACCCTTTCAGTATCTACTTTCAAATGGTTAGCTAAAAACGGTAACAATATTGTTACAGAAACTAACGTAGCAATACTGTTAAACAAAAAGTCAGGTATACGAAACGCTGTGTAGTATATATCCAGTAGCTGTGTCGGACCCAGCACATGTGCCAGTGCCCTGTCGCGCACAAAACCCAACAGCTGTGTTAGTAGGCCCAACGCACTAATAATAAGCGCGGCCTGACCAACGTCTGTAAAACCTTTATTTATAAAGTAAGTAATTCGCTTCACGGAAATTTATTGTTTAGTATTTGTTTTTTTATTTTTATCTGTCGGTTGTATGTTTGGCACTGGTAACTTTAATTGGTCTATTTTTTCTTTTAAGTTTTTGTAGTCTACATTTTCTGGGCTAAGTCGTAGTAATGCGTCTACCAGTGTTGTGGCTTCTTCTATAGAACCGTTTTTAACATCTGCCTGCGCCAACATATAACCTATACTTTGGTTTGGTGTTAACGAAAATGCCATTCTAAAGTCGTTTACTGAATCAACATTGTTACCCATTTGACTTAGTAGTATGCCCCTAGAAACATATAGGTCGGCCATGTTCGGGTTGTATTTTATAGCAACACTTAGGTTGTTTACTGCCCCGGCATAGTCTTTTGCATTGTATGCAATTTGCGCCTTAAGTTGGTACGCAGCTACATAGTCAGGTTTTAGTTCCAAAGATTTGTTTATAAAACTAGTAGCATTTTCTATGTTTTTATTAGCTAGTTCTAAACGTGCCTTTGCCAACGGTACAGCTGGCGACTGTGGTACATAGTACCCGACTTTGTCGTATGCAGCAACACCGTTTGTATATGGGTCGCCGGCAATTTGTAGTGTAGTTGCTATTTCAAAAAACTGCCCTAGGTTTAACCAGTTACTGTAGTTAGATGGGTCTACATTAGTAGCCTGCACACTAGAATTTTGTATAGCAGTAACCAGTTTCTGGGCTTCAGTTTCTGCGTTTTTTGTATTGCCATTTAACAATGTGTTTAGTTGGTTTGTATAAATTGTAGACAAAGTTCTATAGTACATGTCGTTTTTATTTTCAAGCTTTATAGATTTTTGCATATATACTAACGCAGATTCAGCTGTGTTTGTTTGTGAAGCTTTTGTAAAATATATTACAGAACTAATTTTTGTAATAGAAAAATACAAACCAACTATAGAACCCACCATAACACATACCAGTACTAGTATGGTAAAGAAACTATTTCTAGGGTCTTTCAGGTATGTGTTTTTATAAACAGATATTATGTTTTTAGATGCCAACAAACTTACAAACATAGCTGTTGTTATAAACGTCAGAACAAATACAGTTACATTTGTTCCTATACAGAAATGTACAATCCATAGAAAAGCTGAAACAAAAAATGTAGTTACCAGTGGTGCGTCAAATTTTTCAGTTTTAAACTGTGCCAACAATACACACACACCTGTAACAAAATATATAAACAAGAAAAACAACCATGCCACAAAACCTACAGCACCTGTTGTTACCAAAGATGTAAACACAACCCCATAACCGTTTGTAAAACCTGTGTCCCAGTACTGGGTGTTGTTTATTTCTAGTGGTTTAAACTGCATCCATGTTTCTGCAAAACGCCCTGGCCCGTAGCCTACTAGTGCACGTAGTGTGTTTGAACTAGTTTGTTTTTTATATATACCTAATGTTGCTTTTACAGAAGGCTGTGCATAGTTACTTACAAAACCAACTTTAGAACTTATAAATGTGCCAACAAAACTGTTACCTAATGTAAACAAAATACAAACAACTATAATTATAAATGTTGTAATGGGTATTGTTTTGCTTATTGGTGTGTTAGTTTGGTTTGGTTTGTGTAGCAGTGCAACACTATAAACAAAAAACAACAGTGCCACTACACCAGTTATAACCCATATTGAAACTATGTTTACTAGGGCCATTACCAACAAACCCATAGCAATAACAACCCAGTAAAAAACTTTATTTAAAACACCTTTTGTAGAAAACACACTGTAGCACATAGCCAGCAATACTACAGTAGCTGAAACTACACCGTAGTCTGTCCACGAACCAACCATGGTGTTGTTTATTATGCCTTTTATAAAAGACACATTGTATGCCGAGTTTTTTGTAAGGTATGTAAATAAAACCAAAACAAAAGAAGCAATAAAAGATATAAATATAGTTCTGATTATACGTTTATGGTTACGTTCTGTGCCTGTATATTGTATACCTAAGAAATAAACCAACACTAAAGACAAAACCGAAGCCACACTACCTACTTCAAAAGACAAACCAAACATTGATTTATAAAAAGCGGGCGAAAAAAACGCCGACACAGTTGTGGTTAACAAAACCAACATTAGACCCAGATTTATGCGGGTTTTTGGGTACGAAACTTCGCCGTCTACAAAACGTGCAACGGCATATGCTAATACAGATATAGTTAACCCTATAACCAACAGTGCACCTTTTATAGAACCCAAGTTAACTGAAAAATACGGTATAAATAAAAACGGCAGTAGTATTATGGTTGCAAAAAATGCAAAGCGTGAAATTGCGTTCATGCGCAATAGCAGTTTAGGTGGATTCATATATGCAATTATAGCACAGCACTATACTGCTGCAATGTTTATAAGTCTGCCTGGAACGTATATTATTTTCTTTATTTCTTTACCTTCTAGCCACTGTAAAACTTTTTCGTTTTTCATTGCAATAGACTCTACATCTGCCTGTATTGCGTCAGTTGGTATTGTTATTTCTGCGCGAACTTTACCGTTAACCTGCACACCGATGGTTACAGTGCTTGAAGTTATTTTCTTCGGGTTGTATTTAGGCCATATAGAAAGGTGTATTTGGGAAGGTTTTTGCTTTTTGCTTTTTGCTTTTTGGGAAATTGATTCAAACATTTCCCACAATTCTTCTGTAACGTGCGGTGCAAATGGGGCCAGTAATTGTAAGAATGTTTTAAAATCTTCTTTCGCTATGCCCTGTTCGCTGTTCGCTACATTTTCTAGCTCATTTAAACATATCATTAAACTAGATATTGCAGTATTGAATGCAAAGTTTTCTATATCTTCAGAAACTTTTTTTATTGTTTTATGTAAAGTTATTTCAGTCGTCACTGCAGCAGATAGTAAATTTTCAGGTCCTCGGATCTCCTCACGACCTTTTTCACCTTCGGCAAAAATCGTTCGGCCAGACCGTTCAAATTTGCCATCTGCCTTCGTTACCAAACCTGAAGAATTGCTTTCTGACGTAGCGATCTTTTGACCTAATCGCCAAACACGTTCAATAAACCGGCGTGAACCTATTATACTTTCAGTGTTCCATGGTTGGCTTGCAGTAAACGGCCCCATAAACATTTCATATACGCGCAATGTGTCTGCACCAAAAGTTTTTATTATATCGTCTGGGTTTACAACATTACCCCAACGTTTAGACATTTTACGTCCATCGGCAGCCAGTATCAGACCCTGGTTATACATTTTTTTAAACGGTTCTTCGGTATTTACTACACCGATATCCTTCAAAAACTTGTGCCAAAAACGTGAATACAACAAATGTCCAGTAACGTGCTCTGCACCACCTACATAAACGTCTACATTTTTCCAATATGCAATTTCTTTGTCACCTACTAACGACTTTGTATTTTTTGGGTCCATGTAACGTAGGAAATACCAAGAAGACCCTGCCCAGCCCGGCATAGTGTTTGTTTCATAACCTTTATCAGTCCATGCCTTTACACCAGCCAACGGGCCTTCAGCCTTGCCTGTAGGTTCGTACGACTTTACATTTGGTAGTTTTAATGGAAGTTTTTTAACTTCGTGTATTATTCCATTTTTGTCGCGGTATAGCGGAATAGGTTCGCCCCAGTAACGCTGACGTGCAAATATAGCATCACGCATTTTGTAGTTTGTTATAGTTCTGCCACCAACTGATTTTACTATTTCATTTTTTGCTACATCAGAACCCATACCCGTAAATTTTTCAGAACTAACTAGCATGCCTTTTTCTATAAAAGGAAGACTTGTATTTTCACTATCAACAGACTGAATAACTTTTTTAATATCTAATTTATATTTATTTGCAAATTCAAAGTCGCGTTCGTCGTGCGCCGGCACAGACATAACAGCGCCAGTACCATAGCCTGCTAAAACATAGTCGGCCACCCATACAGATACTGCCTGGCCGTTAGCTGGGTTTATAGCTTTTATACCTTTTAGTTCTACACCAGACTTTTCGTTATTCTCTGTGCGTTCTTCGTTTGTTTTATTTTTAACTTGGCGTATGTATGTTTCTACAACACTATAGTTTTGTATTTGTGTTTTATTTTTTTCTATAAAGTCATGTTCTGGTGCTAATACAACAGCTGACACACCAAACAAAGTGTCTGCCCGGGTAGTAAATGCAGTTATTTTCTCTGAACTACCAGCAACTGTAAAGTCTATTTCTGCGCCTTCGCTTTTACCTATCCAGTTGTTTTGTATTGTTTTAATGTGTTCAGGGAAATCGATGGTTTCTAAACCACTGATCAAACGTTCTGCATATGCAGTTATACGCATAGACCATTGGCGTATTGTCATTTTTTCTACTGGGTATTCACCACGTTCAGAAACTTGTTTACCATCTTTGTCCACTATCTCATCATTAGCAAGTACTGTACCTAATTCTTGGCACCAGTTTACTTCACTGTCAGCTTCATAAGCCAAACGGTAGTGCATTAGTATTTCTTGCTTTTTTAATTCAGTAAAACCTTTCCACTGAACAGCAGAAAACGCAAAACGGTATGTAGTATGTGCATTACCATTTTTTGTATAATCTTTATTACCCTTTGTTTCAAATATTTTTACTAATTGGTCTATAGACTGGGCTTTGTTTTTCTTTACATCGTAGTATGAATTATAAAGTTGTAAGAATATCCATTGTGTCCATTTGTAGTATTCTGGGTCTGTAGTATTTATTCTATGTGCCCAGTCATAAGACAAACCGATAGCAGAAAGTTGTTTTTCAAATGTTTTTACATTTATTTCCACCGCACGTTTAGGGTGCACTTTGTGTGTTATAGCATATTGTTCAGCAGGTAAACCGAACGCATCGTAGCCCATTGGGTGCAACACATTGTAACCCTGCATGCGTTTCTGGTGTGCTAATACATCTGTACCAATATAGCCACGTGGGTGTCCAACATGTAAACCGGCACCGGATGGGTACGGAAACATGTCCAAAATATAGAAAGGCTTTTTACCCTTTGCAGCATTTACAGGAAGTGTCTTGTAAGTTTTATTTTTGTCCCACAAAGATTGTTGTTTTTTCTCGATAACAAGGTGGTTGTATTCCTTAAATTTTGCTGGTTTTTTAGCCATAGTATACGCAGTATAGCAAAAACCAAATAAAATTACGAGTTAATTATGTTATGAGAAATCTCTATACCACGAACTATAAACATTGAATTTAAAGATTTTTCTTGCTCTGTCATTCTAGATTCTGGAAAAAATTTCTTCGGTATTCGTAATACTACAGATTTTATATGTTCTGGTTCTATAACACCTTCTATATGTCTGCATAGTGTCTTTCTTAGTTTTACATCACGAACTTCACCTTCAATATCACCAATGTCTGTAACTTTTACTTTTTCAGGTGAAAAAGCTATGGCAGTTCGTACATCGTAACCTATAAGCAGTCTAACAGGACCAGGTGCATGTCCTTCAGCAAAAGCAATTTTAATACCTTCATTTTCTGGAATAACACAATTAGCTTCATGGTCACCAGAATTTCCTACTTCGTAACCAGAATGAGATTTAAAACTTTGAATAACTTTTGACATATTTTCTACTCGAAGTATTAATTTTTCTTCTTGCATTTTTTTATAGACATTGGTAACTTGTTCAGTTAGTTTGTTATTAAACAAATTTTCAATTCCATTTAAAAACAAGGGAATAATTTCTTTGAACTTTTCTGGATCATGTTCGTTTTCTAATTTATTACATAAAACA
>CAIQAW010000003.1 GCA_903869875.1 Candidatus Nomurabacteria bacterium
TTGCACTAATTTTTGTTTTCAAAACTTTTGCATCTACCATTTGTGAAGAAACAGTTCTTTCCCATATTAATTGGTACAAACGTTTTTGTTCATCATTACCACCTGCAGAAATTTTTTCTACATGTGTAGGGCGTATTGCTTCGTGGGCTTCCTGGGCGTTTTTAGATTTTGTCTTGTATGAATTTGCTTGCGCGTATTCTTTACCGTATTTTTTTGTAACAATAGCTAATACAGACTGTTGAGCAACAACAGATAAGTTTGTACTATCTGTACGCATATATGTAATGTGTCCAGCTTCGTAAAGTTTCTGTGCCACCATCATAGTGCGTGAAGGCGAGAAACCAAGTCGGGTAGAAGCAGTTTGTTGTAATGTAGACGTGGTAAACGGTGCACGTGGGCTACGTTTTTGTTCTGTTTCTTTAACATCAACAATTGACCATTTGTTTTTATTACCAACTTCTAATATGCGTTGTACTTCTTTCTGGTCGCGTGGTTCTTCGGCACAGGTAAGGGTAATAGGTACGCCTGAGGCAGTTTTAAATTGGCCAGACAAAACCCAAAATGTTTCTGGTATAAATGCATTAATTTCACGTTCGCGTTCCATTAGTATACGTAATGCAGGGCTCTGTACTCGGCCTGCCGACAAACCGTAACGTACTTTTTTCCATAACAAACCTGACAAATCGTAACCAACTAAACGGTCTAGTACACGGCGGGCTTCCTGCGCCTTAACCAGGTTTTGGTCTATATCGCGTGGGTGTTGTAATGCTTCTAATACGGCTTCCTTGGTAATTTCATGGAATGTAACACGGCGTATTGGGGCCTTAACTTTTTTGTCTGCTACAAGTAGTTCGTTCAAGTGCCATGAAATAGCTTCACCTTCACGGTCCGGGTCGGTTGCTAACAATACTTCAGTTGCCTTTGCTGCAAGTGCGCGTAGTTCGTCGACAACTTTTTCTTTGCCTTTAGATATTTCGTAATGGGGAACAAACCCAGCTGGTATATCGATAGCAATTTTGTTTGATTTAGGTAGGTCGCGTATGTGGCCTATTGAAGCACGCACGACATATTTGTCGGCTGATTTTACAGAAGCACTATCTAAACCCGCCTTATTGTCGGACAAGTATTTTTCGATAGTCTTGGCTTTTGAAGGTGATTCAACAATTAATAATTTTGTCATTACACAACAGTATTACACGAAAACGTCAATTATGGCAAATTTCATGTAAAAATAATATATAAAATTAAAAATTGGGTTCTGAAATTCAGAACCCAATTAATTTATTTATGAGTCATTTTGTACGAATACAAAATGTAGTCGTCGTTAGACGCGGCACCGTCATCAACTACGCTTCTAATTTTAACCACAGCATAGTCGCCGGAATTTCTAATGTTAATTATTACAAAGTCACCAGCAGCAATATTTATTAGATCTGTAGGTACGCCCGATTTATACGCAGCTACAATTGTACTTTGTGATGCTGTAGCCCAGTTAAAACCAGGAGCCTTCACAAACTTTGAACCATTAGCTGAACCCCATCTTGCATTTGGTATGAAGGGGTTACCTGTTGGGCTGTAGAGTGAGTCACAAATATCTTTTTCAGTACTCGGACTACTTTTAGTTCTGTCACATATGTTCGGTGACAAAACCAAATGTGATGCTGTAGGTCCTGCGGTAGAATACCTACTATACATCTTAGGTGATGTAGAATTCTCGTAAAGAAAATAATACGGGTCCAAAACTTTTTTAGATGGTACTATTGTCGCAGATAATTCTTTTGTTATTTTATTACCACAGCTATTTGTTGCTGTAATAGAATAAACAATTTTTGCATCAAGTTGTGCGCTAGCAGGAATAACGTCGAAGATTTTAAAAATTCTATTTGTTGTTCCTGCGCCAGTATTTGGCTTAAAGTTTGCATCAGCTATTCCGGAAATAGTTTTACTGATACTTACATCTGTAATATCTTTAGTAGAAGTAATAGTTACTGTTACATTAACAGTGTCGCCCTGCGACAAGGTAATGTTTTCATTGGAAAATGTAACGGTAGGTGCCGTACACTTTTTCTTGCAAGATAAAAAACTTATCAGCAGTGTCATTAATAAAATAACTGCTGAAATGCGGAAGATTCTGGAATTTTTCATGATCTGTAGGTTTAATAATTGAATGAATATTTTCCTTACCATACCACACTAAAATAAATTAGTCCACACATTAAATTCTTTTTATATCACCATATTCTTCCTTTATGTAACCCTTTATTTCCATTATAGACAAAAGCATATTCAATTCGCCGATGGGCATTTCCAATGCGCGGGCTAGGTCGTCGCGGTTTGTGGGTTCGCGCAGTACATCTAATATGCGTAGTTCGTCGGCGGAACAGTCCAGTAACAATTTTTGTTGTGCATGTTTGGTGTCTTCTGTTTTAGTAAAGCCAAGTGCATTAAGTAAATCCTCGACACATGTTATGGGTGTAGCGCCAGCACGAAGTAAAAAGTTTGTGCCTTTAGAATTCGGAGAGAATATTGAACCAGGTATAACCAGTACGTCGCGGTTGTATTCGGTGGCCAGTCGCGCGGTTATTAATGTGCCAGATTTTTCTTCTGCTTCGACTACTAATACTGCACGGCACATGCCGGCCATGATGCGGTTACGCTGAGGGAAAGAATATTGTGTGGCTTTTTCATGGGGCTTCATTTCGCACATTATACAACCACCCACATCAACAATTTCACGTGCTAGTTGCACGCTGGCCTTGGGGTGCATGGCGTCGGGGTCGATACCTGAACCAGGTATACCTATGGTTAGTAAATTATTCTTCAATGCATTGGTATGGGCCAATGTATCTATGCCAAGTGCCAAACCGGAAACAATAACAATGGGGTAACCAGCTAAACCAGAAATTATTTTTTCTAATGCATCGCGCCCATACGATGTATATTTGCGCGAACCAACAACAGCCAAGTATGTATACACGGCAGGGTCGGGTAGTGGGCCACGGGCGTAAAGTTTTTCTGGTACTTGCGGTATTTCTAAAAGTGCAGGCGGGTAGTTTTCTTTTGTTAAGACATAAGTGTCTTCCATCCCGTTAGAGATAGGAAGTGCCAAATATAAAATAAAGACACTTACTATAATTAATTTCATTAATAAA
>CAIQAW010000004.1 GCA_903869875.1 Candidatus Nomurabacteria bacterium
TTCCAAGTTCCAAAATCTTTCATAATATAATTTTATCACTCGTTTTTATATTTAGTCAATAATTTGTTTTGAGTAATAAAATGCTATAATACAAATATGTCATTGTATAAAGATGCTTTAAATTTTTTTGATAAACTCGAGGACAATATTCGTGGGCATTTGTCTAAATACCCCATATTTTATTCCTTAATTGGTAGTGTGTTTTTAGTATTGCTATGGCGTGGTATATGGCATACAGCAGACCTGTTGGAAGCTGAAGGTGGGGTATTAGGCTTCCTTTTCCACCCGTTTGTTTCAGCTACTTGGGCTACATGGGGGTTGTTGTTAATAGGTTTGTTTGTGTCTATGTTCGTGGGCGATATGATAATAATGTCCGGCCTACGCCGTTCTAAAAAGGTTACTGAACAAACAGAAGAAGATATTAAAGTAGAAGAACAAAAAGAAGAACATGAACTAGAACGTATAGAAAAACAACTAAACCGCATTGAGAAGAAAATCGAAGAAGACGAAAAATACCATAAGCACTAATAAAAACCCCGCAAATGCGGGTTTTTATATGCCTGTGGATAATTTAGAGGTCCAACCCCTGGGAAGTATTGATCTATAAGGGTTTTTTGATACTAAACATGTAGTGAAAGAATGGAAATGAATAAACACCATCTACGTAATGGTTTTCTGTTATATATTGTTGTACTAATTTTGAATTTACAAAATCTTCATCACTGTGTTTTCCGTCAGTATATACAAAAGCCAATGCATGAATAAATTCGTTATAAGAAGGTGAGCTTATATGTGTAATTATTTCGGTTTCAACTATATTATTAAAGTTTTTGTTAAGAAATTCACGCAGTAGTGCAAGTCTATCATTATGAAAACCTGGCCATTCTAAACTACATTTTTCTAACATAGTGTTCCAAGTTTTTTCTGAGTCATTGTACGTAATTATGAGTAAATTTCCATCTGGTTTACACAATTCAAAAGCTTTATTTATAAAAGGTATAAATTTTTCTGGTTTACCAGGTGTTGAGTGTGAACAAAGTACAGTATCAAAATTTTGGTCAATATTGCACGGAAAAAAATCTTGTACTACTGGTACATTATTTTGTCTTAATATATCTGCTTGCTCCTGGATAGGTTCGATAGCCAGGTATGTGTCTACAAGTTTAGAGAGTGGTATAGATAAGTCGCCATTTCCTGCACCAATATCTAATATTGATTTACAATTTTTTTCTTTTATATAAGCAGTTAAAACTTCAAGAAATATTTTCTTTTCGTCGGTGTTTTTTAAGAATGATTCAAATGCCTGTTGGTACATTTAATTCTTCTTTACCCACTGGTAGATGTCCTCTAGGGCCTTAACGGCGTCGCCGGCTGCAATATTGTTCTGGTGGTACAAACCGTTTGTACAGTCGCCTGCGGCCCATATACCGGCCATACTGGACATTTGGCGCATTGGGTCGACTATAATGTTACCAAACTGTGTTAGGTCAACTAGTTCCTTAACAAAGTCTGTATTTGGTAGCTGGCCTATTTCTACGAAAACCCCAGCAGTAGGAAGGGTAACAGGTTCCTGACCTTCTACAACATAGTCGATAGATTCGACAAATGCATTACCGTTAACTTTTGTTATAGTTGCGTTTTCTATAAGTGTAAGGTTTTTGTGGGCTAGAACTTTTTCTACGGTAACAGGGTCTGCCTTAAAGTTTTTAGTTCTGTTTATAAGTGTTACTGTTTTACAGTATGCCAGTAGCTGTGCTGCAGATTCTAATGCTGCGTTACCACCACCAACTACAACTACATCCTGACCAGAAAAAACTGGGCCGTCGCAAGATGCACAATATGTAACACCTTTGTGTTCGAATTTGTTTGCATCTATTGCTGGTAGTTTACGGCGTATAGAACCAGTTGTAACTAATACAGTTCTAGTGTCAAAAGATTCTTCTGCGCCAGAATGGTTTTTAGTATGGACGGTAAAATATTCGTGTCCTTCGGCGTTTTTTTCTTTGGTTATGTTATATACCCATAGGCCTTTTTTAATCTCAACAAAGTTACCTTTGTATTCGTTTACATGAGCTTCAAGGCTTTTAGCTAAATTGACACCGGAAATGTGCGGGCTACCTATCCAGTTTAGTATGTCTTCTGAAACTGTAGACTGGCCACCTATTTCACCAGCTATAAGTATACTGTTAAGTTGTTTGCGTGCTGCATATACTGCTGCACCTGCACCTGCGGGCCCACCCCCGATAATAATTAAATCTTTCATGTGTACATTTTCGCATAAAAAACACCGACATACAAGTCGGTGTTTTTTATGAGCTGGTTATTTTTTCCTTACTCTGCCCCTCTCCATTGTTTATGGAGAGGGGTCGGGGGTGAGGTTTATTTCTTCTGTCTTCGTAGGAATGCTGGAA
>CAIQAW010000005.1 GCA_903869875.1 Candidatus Nomurabacteria bacterium
TACTATACTATTTATTTAGCACAAAGTTTTGCATTCATATGTGCTAGAGTTTTTAGGTCTATTTTAGAAGTTTTAACTTCGGTTGAATTTAAACCTATTTCTGTACTATACATTTTTTTATAGGCTTTTATTGCATTTAGTGTACGACTCCGAACAAAACCCTGTATGTTTATATGTGAACCAGTTTCTTGGTTTAGTAGCCACTGTATTGTTTTAACAACCTGTTTTTTATATAGATCTGCTTTAGTAAACGCTTTGTAAGCTGCAGGACATGTTGCGTTTTTAGTTGGTTTTATTGTAGCGTCAACTGTTTTTACATTTTCAGCTTCAACTTTTTTAACTTCTACTGGCGGAGTATAAGAACCACTGCCTTTTGTACTCAAAATACCACCACTACTACCACTAGATACAAAACCTGAAACTTCTGCTGAATCTACTGTAAGTAAGTTTTGTTGCGTTCCATTTATTGGTGTATATGCTTGTACAATATAGTATGTATTTGCTGTTACATTAGATATTGTTATTGTCGCACTTGAGCTTCTAGCGATCGTGCCCTCTAGTGTGCTGTACGGACCACCAGAAGTTGTACCTGAATAAACTTTATACGAACCTACAGATGTGTATTCGACTGGTGTCCAACTAACTACCATATCTAGACCAGAACGTGTTGCTGTCAGTCCAGTAGGTGCGACTGTTTGTGTTGCCGACCAGTTTTCTGAAAATTTTGTATCTGCAGAAGTGTCTTTGGCTGAAGAACTTGTTTGTAATGAGTTTTCTGCCAACGAACCAGCTGTTAGAGAACCAAAAGTACTAAAGTCAGGTATGTCCCCTGTTAATGCGTTTTTATTTGCATAAAATTCTATTAAACCAGTACTTGCTGACAACGAAGGTATAGAACCTGTAAGTTGGTTTCTATCAAAATAAACATATTCTAAAGATGTGTTTGTTGTAAGTGAAGGTATAGAACCGGTAAGTTGGTTGTCCCGCACATCAAATAATGATAAAGATGTGTTTGTTGCAAGTGAAGGTATAGAACCGGTAAGTTGGTTTGTACCAACGAAAAATTGCGATAAATTTGTATTTGCTGTAAGTGAAGGTATAGAACCGGTAAGTTGGTTGTTGTGTAGATCAAAATTAACTAGTAAAGTGTTTGTAGTTAATGAAGGTATAGAACCTGTAAGTGTGTTCGAAGATGCTAAAAACTGAGTTAATGCTGTATTAGCAGTTAATGATGGAATTGATCCGGCTAGTAAGTTGTTGTTTACATAGAAACTAGACAACGCGGTGTTTGTTGTCAGAGACGGAATGGATCCAGTAAATTGGTTTGTTCCAACTAAAAATTGAGTCAGCGCAGTGTTTGAAGCAAGTGAAGGTATAGAACCAGAAAGAGTGTTGTTTCCAGCCCAAAATTGTTGCAACCCTGTTAAACTAGAAATTGATGATGGTAGTGTACCAACTAAGTTATTACCACTTAGTAAAATGTGTGTAACATTACTTCCTGAACGGGTAACACCATACCATGTACCAACATCAGAAAGAGTGTCCCAGTTTGTTTTTGTTGTCCAGGATGTGCCCGCTGTGTTTGTGTATAAATCTTCTAATGCCTGACATTCAGCTTGAGATATACCCCCTAGTGTTGTGAGGTGTGCGCCGTTTGTACAGTCTACTGTACTAAATGCAGCATTTGCATTCTGAGTTTTAAATGTAATTAAAGTAAAAATTACTAAAAAAAATGCGGTAGATGCATATATGTATTTCATATACAAATAATACCAAATACAAGTACACTAGTCTAGTACTAGTCTTCGGCAGAATCAGTACCAACAACTCCACTTAGTAATGCGTCGACTATTTTGTCTATTTTACCAGCCATTATAGTAGGTATACCAGACCATGACTGCCGTATACGGTGGTCAGTTATACGGTCTTGTGGAAAGTTATACGTACGGATTTTTTCACTTCTGTCCCCTGTGCCTATTTGGTTTGCGCGGTTTTCAGCGTATTGTTTATTGTCTTCGGCATCGCGGGCTTGTTGGATTTTTGCGGTCAATATCAGCATTGCCTTTTCACGGTTTGCTAACTGTGAACGTTCAGAAGTAGAACGTACATCCATGCCTGTTGGTTTGTGTATCAAACGAACAGCAGTTTCAACTTTGTTAACGTTTTGACCACCAGCACCACCTGAACGTGAATATTCGATTTCAATATCAGCTGGGTTTATTTCTATTGTAACTTTTTTACGCATTGGTAAAACTGCAACTGATGCAGTCGATGTATGCACACGTCCGTTTTTTTCTGTAGCCGGTATGCGTTGCACACGGTGCACGCCAGTTTCGTATCGGAAATATTTGTAAACTTCTTTACCTTTTATTTCATATACAGCTTCTTTGTAGCCACCTACATCGTTTTCACTTATTTCAAGGCGCTTAACTTGAAAACCTTTAGATTCTGCATAGCCCTGATACATGTATGCCAGTTCGTATGCAAACAACGAAGCCTCGTCGCCACCAACACCGGCACGTATTTCTAAAATTATTTCATTTGGAAATTCTTCTTCAGCTTTTTCAGATTCAGTTATAGATTCGAGTTGTTTTTCTAATGCAGTAATTTGTACAGTAATAGTATCTATATCAGCTTGACCAAGTTCAGCCATTGATGGGTCGGCAGTTATCATGTCTTTGACTTCTTGCAATTCATTTACAAGACGCTCGTATTCTGTTGCGAGGTAAGATGTTTTGTGATTCTTTTTTAATGCTTCTATATCGATTGTCATGGTTTTTTAATTATAACAAAATACCTCACCCCTAGCCCCTCTCCTAATGTAGGAGAGGGGAAAACTTTTCAAAATTTTGAAAAGTAAGGGGTGAGGTATTTAAGTTATTTCTTTCCGGCAGCAACGCGCTTTTTGAAGCGGTCTACACGTCCAGCAGTGTCTAGAACAGTTTCTTTACCAGTGTAAAACGGATGTGATGCACTTGTAATTTCAACGCGGTACAATGGGTATTCTTTACCATCAAACTTTGTAGTTTCTTTTGTAGCAACTGTTGAAAGTGCCAAAAATTGCTTTTGGTTAGAGTTATCTTCAAACACCACGTAGCGGTTGTTTGTTGGGTGGATTTCTTTCTTCATAGGTACGATAATAGCACGTTATTCTAAGGTTTGCAACTGGTCTATTGTGGCCTGGGTCTTTTTAGCTATAGCCATAACCGAGTCGCCATAAAACGCATTTGGTGGTTTACGGCCAGACTGACATGCTGAACCAGAATAGTATTTACATGCGGCATTACGTTCACTAGAATATGCACCGCCAGCTGCACCGCGGTCTTGTAGGTATAGGGCAGTTGCCATTATGGCGTCTTCGGCGTTCCATGGACTAACAGCACCCTTGCCTAGTGCAACAGCAATACGCGCCTTGTAACCGTTCCATGTTGGTGGAATAAACTGCGAAGGCCCCATGGCACCACCCCAGCCGCCCCCCGCAATTGGACATGAAAGTGGCGTACCTTCAGGACTTAGGCCAAGTTCGCCCACTATTTGTAGGTAGTCGTCTTGCCAGTTAGACTTTGCACGACCAGATGCAACTGCTTCAGGACCAGGCATAATTACCTTCCAGTTTTTACTTGCTGGGTCGTTTGGTCTGTTACATGTACCGACGTTTTTACCTAGACTAGATTCCTGTGTAATAATGGCCAGTATCATAGCTGGACGAACACCAGTTTTTACACTAGCTTCCTTAGCATAACGAAGTGCGTCGCCGAATTCGATAGACTTTACGTCACGAAGTGTAAACAGTTTACTTAGTATTGCTTGTTTTTGTTTTTGCTTTTCAGCAACAATTTGTTCGTAAGTTTTTTCTTGAGTCTTACTTTCTTTTAGTAAAACTTTTTTCTGAGATTCTGTAAGTTCAACTTTTTTCTTTTGCTGTTCTAGTTCAACTTTGGCATCTAGTTGGTCTGCCTTGTTGTTCTGTAGTGTTTGTTTTTCTACCTCTGTGTCAGATTTAACTTCTTTGACTACGTCTACGTGTTCTTTTAAGGAATTTTTAATTTGACTGAACGAATCTAGGTCATGGTAAAAATCAGAAACAGTCTGACCAGACAAAAGTAAATGTATCGGGTTTGCATTGTCTATTTCGCGTGTTTTACGTAGTAGGTCTGAAATAGAGTCTTGGGTGGAACTTATTTTTTGACCAAGGTTGTTTATTTTGTCTTGGCGCTTACCTATTTCGGCTGTTAGTTTATTTATAACCAGGTTACGGTTTTGTATTTCTAATTTTGCTTTGTTTATCTGGGCAGTTAGAACACTAATGTCCTTAGTTATAGAACCAGTTTTTTGCTTTTGTTTGTTAAGTTCGGCTGTCCACTCGGCTATTTGTTTGTCTATGTCGTTAACTTCGTTTTGACATTGTTGGCGTTCTTCTGGACTAGAACTAAGTGTTAGGTCGGTTAGACAGTTAAATGCATATACTGTAGGTGTGTTGTAAAAAATACCACCGGTACTGGTAACAATTAACGCAATTATCATGAATATATGTACTATTTTCCGCATCAATATAGTATACCATATAAAAACCCAGAAAAAAATCTGGGTTTTTATATTTATTGTATTTATTCTGCTGCTGCCCGGTCAGTGAAGTAAACTTACTCCCCGGCAGGTTCGCCTTCTGCTTCTTCTTCTTTCTTACCTTTCTTTTCTACTTCGATATTAGCAATGTCTACAGGAGCTGATTCTTCTTTTTCTTCTACTAGTTGTGCAACTAGGGCTACAACTTCGTCAGCACCAGTTAGTATTACTACACCAGCTGGAACAGTAATGTCTGAAACGTGTATTTTGTCTTGGTTTGTTACCAAACTTTCGATAGATACGTGTAGTGCGTGCGGAAGGTCTTTAGGTAATGCTTCGATTTCAACTTCGTGAACGATTTTAACCAATGAACCTGTGCCGGCTTTAACAGCTGGTGACACGCCTTCGAATTCGACAGGAACCATAACAGTAATTTTCTTCTTCATGTCGATAGCTAAAAAGTCTACGTGTATAGCGTGGCCACGGATCGGGTCGCGGTGTACGTCTTGAACCAACACACTATGTGTGTGTCCATCGACAGTTAAGTCGACAACTTCAGATTCGCCAACTTGGGCAAATACTTTTTTAAAATCAGCTGCTGGAACAGAAACGATTGTGTTTTCTATACCAGCGCCATAGACAACTGCTGGAACCATACCGTTACTTCGTACAGTTGCCAACAATTCTTTCTTACTTCGCTTTGTTGCAGTTAATGTATTCATAGGCACTAGGTTACCACAAAAACCCCAATAAGGCAAATATGGGAACAAATTAAAGATAGTTACTGTTATAATTTGCATATTCTATAAATATGTGTTACTGTTTTCTAAGATTTCGAGCTTAAAAAGCTTATATTCTTTTCAAAACTTAAATAATTAATAGAATGAACCCAAAAATGAACCTTTTACTGGATACAGACAAAGTATTCAAAGATGAATTATGCAAACTTATGCCCTATCCACCACAGTGGATGCAGCCTTATGACCTGTATAAGTCAGCCTACACAGAAAAAAACCTAGTTGCTGTAATGGTAACCATTACAAAAAAACAAGGTATTAAAGAAAGCATAGATGTTATAGAAATAGAACTTTTTCACATGGGCACAGACTCTAAAAAACGTGAAAAGCATTTATCTGTAACATTTGTATCTGGTGCATCCACACACGAAGAATTTTTAACTTACAGCGTCCTTGGAACCAGAAATGCAATTCCAAAATCCGGAGAAATTACAAAACTGTTCCGTGATTCGCCTTATGTACTTCAAAAATCTGTCATGGTGGTGCTAAAGTATTTGCAAAGTAAGAAACTTGTAAAAAAGTCGGACTATTTTGAAAACATATGGCATGCTTTTGAATTAAGTAAAAAAGCTACTGTGCCGGAATTCATGAAGTTGGTGCAGCAGTTGCTAAAGTAACAATTTCAATCAAAACAAAGCTCCAATGTTCGTAGAACATTGGAGCTTTTTAATTTTTAAAA
>CAIQAW010000006.1 GCA_903869875.1 Candidatus Nomurabacteria bacterium
ACAAATTACCAAATGATGTAGCTGCAATTAATTGCGCTTTAAAGAAATATTTGCGATATTACAATCATGAGAGAGTGCACGGAGGAATTAACTACTTAACTCCAATACAAGTGGTGCCAAGGTATTGATTACAATACGACATCGATTATCTTGAACTTGATTTTCGTTTAATATCCATAAATGACCACAATATATATTGTGCTATAATACCCCTATGTCACCTATTTTATATATTGCAATTGGGTTATTTGTGGGCGTGGTTATATACCTGCTTTTTTTGAAGGGCAAAGAAAAACCTGTTGCACAAAATGACCAAACTAATACCGGTTTTCAATTACTGCAGTCGCAACTGCACGACCTGGCACGACTAGTTGAAAACAAACTTACAGATTCTGAACGGGCCCTGAACGAAACCATGCGCCACCAGTCGAACAGTTCGAACACTATTATCCGCGACATTACAGAACGCCTTACCCGCCTGGACGAAACTAACAAACAAGTTATATCTTTTACAGACCAGTTGCAAGGTTTGCAGGACATGTTAAAGAACCCAAAACAGCGTGGCATATTGGGCGAATATTATTTAGAAACCCTTTTGAAAAATGTTATGCCACCTGGTAGTTACCAGATGCAGTACCCTTTTTCAGACGGTACCATTGTCGACGCAGCTGTTTTTGTGAAAGATAAAATAATACCTATTGATTCAAAGTTTTCATTAGAAAACTATAACCGTATATCTGAAACTTCCGACCCAGCAGAAAAAGAAAGGTTTGAAAAAATATTTGTAAACGACCTTAAAAACAGAATTGCTGAAACTGCAAAATACATACAACCAGAAAACAACACCATGGAATTTGCATTTATGTTTATACCTCACGAAGCCATATACTACGACTTGATAATAAACAAAATAGGTCTAGTTACCGAAGACACTGAAAACCTAATACAACGCGCCGCGTCTAAATACAAAGTTATAATAGTGTCGCCTACATCTTTCCTGGCCTACTTACAAACTGTATTACAGGGCCTTAAGGCGCTACAGATCGAGGAATCAGCCAAAGACATAGTAAAACGTGTCGAGGAACTAGGTAAACACCTAAAGGCGTACGAAGACTACCATGCCAAGTTGGGTAATAGTTTGTCTACAGTAGTAAACCACTACAATGCTGGCGGTAAAGAATTTAAGAAAATTGATAAAGACGTAATGCGTATAACCGGTATGGCAGTCGGTATAGATGTGCCGTTGTTAGATAAACCACAAGATGAATAATATATGAACAAATATAAAACCATATTCCAAAAAATAATAGACCGCGAAATACCCGCAACAATAATATACGAAGACGATGCATGTGTTGCATTTTTAGACATACACCCTGTTACATTAGGTCACACATTAGTTGTTACAAAACACCCCTACCCGTGGATGACAGATGTACCTGATAATGAAATAGCACATGCATTTATATTAGCTAAGAAAATAATGATTTCAATGAAAGAAAACATACCTTGCGATTTTGTTATACAGTCTGTTGTTGGTGACGAAGTTCCCCACTTTCATATACATCTGATACCCCAAGACTCTGCAGAACCACTGGCCCTACTAGCAACCCGCCACACGCCGTACACTGACGACGCCCATAAACAACAGTATGTAGAAATGATACAAATAGGTTTGTAAAAATAAAAAAAGCCGATGTATGTAAGACATCGGCTTTGGTTCTATTGGGTGGTACTGCATATTTTGTATACAGTGTTTTGAACATCTTTCAATTCGGGAGATTCTTCCGAATTTGAAAGCGTTATAACATGTAGGCTGTTTTGGTCTACATGTATGTTCATTATTGGGCGAACATACTGACTTATTCCAGTGTGTAGAATAAATATGTCGCCTTCTCTCCTGTTCCATTCTAATACAAGTTCTTCGTTTAGTTTTAGATCAAAATTTTGACCTCGTTTAACGAATTTTTTGTAATTTCCATTGCTGAATTGATTAATCAGCCCCTTAACAATTTCCTTATAAAATATATTCATATTCATAAAAATAACGGGTTTAGGTTGTATGTATTGTATCATGTTAATACACAATTTGTCAAGGGTAAACTTTCAATTAAATTTTAG
>CAIQAW010000007.1 GCA_903869875.1 Candidatus Nomurabacteria bacterium
ACCCCACCGAACACGGCGAGGTTTTTGTACTTACAGACGGCGACGAATGCGACCAAGACATGGGTAACTACGAACGTTTTTTAGGGCTAAGTTTAACCCGCACAAACTACATGACAACCGGCCGTGTATACCAGTCTGTTATAGAACGTGAACGTAACCTAGAATACGGTGGTGCATGTGTGCAGGTTGTACCGCACATACCACTTGAAGTTATACGCCGTATAGAACACGCGCGCGACGAAGCCAAGGCGAACGTAGTTGTTATAGAAATAGGTGGCACCATAGGCGAATACGAAAACATTTTATTCCTAGAAGCTGCCCGCATGTTAAAACTACGCCACCCTAAAAATGTTTTTGTGGCAGTTGTTTCGTACCTACCTATACCTAGTAAGGTTGGCGAAATGAAAACCAAACCAACCCAGCACGCAGTGCGTACACTAAACGCGTCAGGTATACAACCAGACTTAATAATTGCCCGCAGTCAGGTACCACTGGACAATAAGCGTAAAGAAAAGCTTTCTATGTTCTGTAACGTGCCAGTAGACCGTGTTATATCTGCACCAGACGTAGATTCGGTTTACGATATACCAATGAACTTTGAGAAAGAGGGTTTAAGCAACATGATATGCGACATAATGGGTATGACATGTTCAGTAGGCGAAACCCCACGTGCACGTGCGTGGAAAACTTTTGCCAAAAAAGTGCACACAGTTAAGAAAGAAATAAATATTGCAGTTATAGGTAAATATTTTGGCACAGGTGACTTTGTTTTGTCAGACTCGTACCTGTCTGTTATTGAAGCGGTAAAATATTCTGCATATGCAAACAATGTTAAACCAGTTTTAACTTGGATCAATTCATTAGATTTTGAAAATCCTGCCCGACATGGTCATTCTGGCGGGCCTGCCCGAATAGCGAAGTCAGGCGGGAGAAAATTAAAACTAAAAGACTTAAAAAAATACGACGGCATATTAGTGCCGGGCGGTTTCGGTTCTCGTGGGGTAGAGGGTATAATTTCTACTATCGAATTTGCCCGAATAAATAAAATTCCATATTTTGGTTTGTGTTACGGTATGCAACTTGCTGTTATAGAATACGCACGTAATGTATTAGGTTTGAAAGACGCACATACAAGGGAAGTTAACCCCAAGTCTACAAACATGTTAATAGACATTATGGACAGCCAGCGCGACAATGTTGCCCACAGTAAAATGGGCGGTAGTATGCGACTAGGTTCGTACCCATGTGTATTATCTAACGGCAGTATTGCACAAAAAGCATATTTTGGTACAACTAAAAAAGCCAAGGAAGCTAAAAACACCATTATCGAACGCCACCGCCACCGTTACGAAGTTAACCCTGCATATATAGAACGTTTACAAAAAGCAGGCTTGAATTTTTCAGGTATGTCGCCAGACGGTACACTGTGTGAAATAGCTGAACTGTCTAGAACCAAACCTGCCCGACATGGAGGTTTTGGCGGGCACCCGTTTTTTGTTGGTGTACAGTTCCACCCAGAATTTTTAGCACACCCATTGGCCCCACACCCACTATTTTCTGAATTTATAAAATCTGTAATAAAGAATAAAAAATAAAATGCAAAAACTTTGGTTTAAACGTAAAAAATATGGTTGGGGTTGGACACCTGTAACATGGCAGGGGTGGGTTGTTGTTTTGGTATACATAGGTTGTATGTTAGGTACCGCATCTTTATTAGACGGTGGTGTAGAAAAAGACTCAAATTTCTTAATACGTTTTATTGTACCTTTTGTATTTTTTACATCGATACTTATTGCCATCTGTTACAAAAAAGGTGAAAAACCCAAATGGACTTGGGGCGGTAAATAAAAACAAAACTCCCGTAATGCGGGAGTTTTGTTTTTATATTTTTTGCTGCCCGACAGGGATTCGAACCCCAATTAACGGTTCCAGAAACCGCTGTCCTACCATTAGACGATCAGGCAATTAAGTCTTATTATACATAATTTATAAGGATTTTCAAGGTATGTAAATTTATGCTATACTTACAATCTTCTATGAAAAAACCAACTATATCACCCAAAGCCATAATACTGTCCACTGTCTTTCTAGACGTTGTGGGTATCGGGCTTATAATTCCAGTACTACCTTCATACGTCGAATCTTTTGGTGTGTCGCATCTTGCCGTAACTGCATTGTTTGCTGTGTTTGCACTGTGTGCGTTTTTGTCTTCACCTATACTAGGTGTTATATCAGACCGTAAAGGCCGTCGGCCTGTGTTGTTAGTTAGTTTGGCGTCTAGTGCAGTAGGGTGGTTAATATTTGCATTTTCACACAGTGTAGTTGGTCTATTCATTGGCCGTATTATAGACGGGTCTGCAGCGGGTAACCTACCTACAGCGCAGAACTACCTGGTGGACATATCAAAGGACGAAAAAGAACGCGGCCAAAACCTGGGTCTTATCGGGGCAGTGTTTGGTGTTGCATTTATCATCGGCCCGTTGGTTGGTGGTTTGTTGTCTAGTTTTTATAAACCACTACCGTTTATTGTTGTTGGTTTCCTTGCAGTAATAAACACAATACTGGCATACTTTTTCTTACCGGAAACACACCACGAACGCAACCCAGAAAAAATGTCTTGGAACCCATTTGCACCACTTGCTAAGGCAATGAAGTCTAAAACATTAACACCACTATACATAGCATGGTTGTTGTTCGGTATTGCTGCATCTGCAAACCAGTCTGTGTTTGCATTATATTTACAAGCCAAGTTTAGTTGGGGTGTATTAGCTGCAGGTACTATGATGGCTGTAGTTGGTATTGTTATTTCTATAAACCAAGCTGTGTTAATTAAAAAGTTTTGGTTAAAACGTTTTTCTCCGGCAATGTTAAACTTGTGGTTGTTAGTACCGTTTGCAATAGGGTATGTAGTTATGGCGCTACCATACAAATGGGTGTTTGTACTTGGTTTAATTGTTACTGCATTTGGTCAGTCTGTTTACCGTGTTACCATGACCAGTCAAACAGTAGGCAAAGCAAGTAAAATGGAACAGGGTGAGACTATGGGGGTATTGGCGTCGCTTATGTCTTTATCTATGGTTATAGGGCCTTTATTGGGCGGTCTGGTGTATGGTTACGCACTACCTGCACCATTTTACCTTTCGGCTATAATATTGGCTGTAGCGTTCGTTTTACTGTATCGTGCCAACATTAAAACCCCACCGATGGACATACCTGGCGTGCAGGCAATATAAAACATAATCTGTGGAAAACCCAGGTGTTGGACACCTGGGAATTTGGGTGGTACAGCGCTTGTGATATAATAAAAACATGAAACAACTACGCATGGAACAACTAGCAGACGGTATATTTGCTATCGTTATGACTTTATTGGTTTTTGAAATACACGTGCCTGATTTAAACGGTGTAGTAACCGCAAGTAAATTAGCAGTATCTATGGTTTCGAACATTCCTGCAGTGCTTTCTTTTATACTTAGTTTTATTTTGTTGTTTACATACTGGCGTAGTCACCATTTTATAACATCTGTTTTTGCTAAAAACATAGACATAAACATGACAAACATAAATGCAATTTTTCTACTGTTTGTTGCATTGGTTCCTTTTTCGTCTAGTTTACTGGGTAGGTATTCTACAAACATATTTGCCATAATTATATTTTCTTTGCATGTTATATTTATTGGCTTGTCTTTATACAGAATGCGACGTTATGCAGAAAAATCTGTGCAAATAGAAACCGATATAGTAACTAAGTATGAAAGCAACCATGCGTATGTACGTATACTGTTTCCAGTTTTCTGTGCGGTAATTGCTATTGTCGTAGCATATTACAGTACGACATTGTCTTTGTTTTTGTTGACTATAGGTATACTGTTTAACTTGTCACGTCGTAGTACTTCGTATATATTTGCATTCTTGCGTTTGTTTAATAGAAATCTGGAAGGGTAGTATAGACAATAAAAAATACCCGCAAGGGTGTTTTTTAATTTGTATTTATTGAGCTTTCTCCCCTTGATAAGGGGGAGGTGCCTGGTAAGGCGGAGGGGGTTTGTTCTAATTTGCTATTCCTAGTAACCCTAAGAATTCTACTAGTTCTTTACCTTTTATTTCACGGTACGAACCTAATGGTAGTTTACCCAGTTCAACGTTCATTACACGGAAACGACTTAGTTTGTCTACTTCAAAACCTAATGCTTTACACATACGGCGTATTTGGCGGTTACGGCCTTCGGTTAGAACTATTTCAAATGTATGGTTGTCTACACGTCGGATTTTAGTTGGGCGTGTAAGTTCGCGTGGGGTTATACGTACACCGTCGCGCATTTTAGCTAAAAACTGGTGGGTAATAGCACGGTTAACTACAACACGGTATTCTTTGTCGTGTTCACGTTGTGGGGACAGTAGGCGGTCTGTAACACGTCCATCGTTTGTCATTATCAGTAGACCGCTCGAGTCTTTGTCTAGTCGGCCAACAGGAAACACGTTGGCATTAAATTCGGTAACCATGCGTATGTCGCGTTCGCCTTCCTGGGCACCGATGGTAACTATGCCAACTGGTTTGTTGTATGCAAAGTAAACTGGTTGTTCACGTTTTTGGCCAACTATGTCTATCTGGTCAGTAGGTAATACTTTTTGGCCTATACTAGCTATTTGTCCATTAACAATAACAATACCGTCTGCCAACATTTCGTCTGCCATTTTGCGTGTAGCTATACCAAGTTCAGAAAGGCGTTTGTTTATGCGTACAGCACCGTTAGCAGACTTCTTAGGTATAGGGCTTTTACCTTTTACTTTAACAGGTGTGCCATCCTGGTTAACCAGGGGCCGAACCCCTGTATGCACAGGGGTTCGGCCCCTGGTGACACCAGTGTTTTCCTTTAATCTAGGTGTTGGTTTCCAGCCACGAGGCACTTCAATACCTGACGCCTTCATTTTTTTGATGATGGCTTTTTTCTTATTAGCTGCGTGTTTTTTCTTACCTAGTTTTGTCATATAGTTCGTGTACGTTGTTAGTTGCGTATAATGTTATCATAACAGTTAACCCTAATAATAGATATAGTACGTCTTTGTTAGCAAAAAATATTACTAACGAACCAACTATAGGCATAATAACGTATGCAAACGGCGCCATTGAACGGAAAACCCATAATGTTTCTACGTCGCCTTCGGCTGTGTTTTCAAAAAAGTTGTATTCTGAAACAGCTTCTATTGTAGCTGCACCAACGCGTGTTAAAAATAGTGTTAATGCTAACAGTGCAACGTTGCCAATAGGTATAAATGGTAAAGATATAGTTGCCAGTGCCATTATTATAATAGCAGTGCGAAGTAGTTTTTTCTGGCTTACACCCATGTCTACTAAAATACCAATAGGGTACTGAAGCAAAACAAACGCAGACAGCATAACTGTAAAAATAATACCAATATTTGTAGACGACAAACCATGCACTGTGCGTAGGTATGAAGCTATGTATATAACCATCCATACATAGAACCACTGTAGGGTAAAGTTTATAACCATAATGCTACGTAAAGCCGGTTTTGCCCAAGTGTTTTTTATAGCTTTTAGAATAGATGTATGCGCGCGTGCCTTGTGTTCAATGTTTTTTAAATTACTATGTATAACTATAAATAGTACTAATAAAACAACAAAACTAATTGCGTACACTGATGCAATACCTATTTTGTCTGTACTGAATCCGGCAATAGATGGTGCAAAAAGCCAACCCAAGTTTACCGCTAGTAAATATAGTCCACGTATATGGCCTGTTGTAGTTGGTGTTAGGTAGTGTTCCAGAACCAAGTCGTACAAGAAAAAACCAAACGACGTTAGCACCATATAGCACAATAACCCCGCAACTATAACAACACCTACAGAACCGTACAATACAAACCCTAAGCCTGCCAACAGTAAACCTAGTGTATACAGCAGGGTTTTTCTAATACCAAATTTATTGATTATAGAATTAGAATAAGAAACTACAATAACAGTTAATATAGAACCTAATGTATATAAAATTCCAACCCAAGATTCGCTAATGTATTTTTCAAAAAAAGTAGCATTAGTGTATGTTGTTACCGCTGCCTGGAATGCAAACAGCACAGTTGCAGCTAGTATTATTTTTAGTTGCCTTGGGTACTTCATATTTAGAATGTCATTAATACTGGTATAACAACAGGGCGTTTTGCTGTTTTTTGGAATAGGAATTTAGAAACAGTTTCGCCAACAGCGTTTTTAATTGCGTCTACATTGTTTGCACCTACGCGGGCGTATTCAACTTCTACAGTCTTCTTAACCATGGTGCGCACTGTGTGGAACAGTTCTTGGTTTTCCTTGATGTAAACGAAACCTCTGGAAATAATGTCTACAGATTTTTTAAGTCTGCCACTACCGGCGTCGATAGCTGCAATAACTATAAATATACCGTCTTGAGAAAGCATACCACGGTCGCGTATAACAACGTTTTGTTCGTCGCCAACACTAAACCCGTCTACCATCATGGCATTTGCCGGTGCTTTTTCTTTGCGTACACCTATTTTAGTGCCATTGTCAGTAATTTCGATAATACTACCGTTGTCTGGAACAACAATGTTTTCTTCTGACATGCCCAGTTCCATAACTAGTTCCTTGTGTAGTTCTAGGTGGTAGTGGTGGCCGTGTATAGGTATAAAGAATTTTTCTTTAATTTTTCTATGTAGCCATTTTATGTCTTCTTTGTTACCGTGGCCAGTTGCATGCACGAAATCTTCACCAGGAGTACGGAAACTGATAATTTTAACACCTTGTCTTGAAAGTCCGTCTTTCATTGATTGAACTTGGCGTTCGTTACCAGGAACAATAGATGATGATAGAATAATTGTGTCGCCCTTCTTAATAGAAAACTTTTTGTTTGTTTTATTTGCGGCACGTGAAAGGGCAGAGAATTCTTCGCCTTGGCCACCTGTAGAAAGTATTATAATGCGGTTTGGCGGGTAGTTGTCTACATCGTCGATTGGTATTATTGTATCTTTTTGTATTTTTAACAAACCGGCTTGGATAAGTATTTCAATGTTTGACTTCATTGAACGGCCCTCTAGAACAACTTTTTTACCCATAGCTTCTGCTATCTGTATAATCTTTGTTAAACGAGTCATGTGTGACGCAAATGCAGCAATAATAACGCGTCCTGTTATACGCTTTAGAATGTTTTCCAAACCTTGGTGCACCTTAATTTCAGGTAAAGCAAAACCTTCGTTTTCAATGTTTGTCGAATCTGTCATTAATAACAATGTTTTTGCATTGTCGAATATTTTATACTCTTCTTCTTCGCGATCTGTAACTATGCCGTCGATTTGGTCAAGTTTGTAGTCACCTGGGTTTACTATCCATCCATGTGGTGTGTCGATAATAACACCCATAGAGTCAGGTATAGTATGTGTAACACCCCAGAATTTAACCTTCATGTTACCCATGGTTATAACTTCATCTTTTTCAACGTTTATAGCGTTTAGTGCTGGTAGGTGAGGGAATTCACTTTGTCTTTTCTTAAGCATCAATACAGTTAATGCACGTGAATATACAGGTGGGTTACCAATACGTGACAGTACCAAAGGCACACCACCGATGTGGTCTAAGTGTCCGTGGGTTATAATAAGTCCACGAATTTTATCTTTTCTTTCTTCTAGGTAACGTGTGTTTGGTATTACATAGTCTATACCTGGTGTGTTTTCGTTTGAAAACAACATACCTGCGTCAATAACAATAATGTCGTCACCGATTTCGATGGCTGTCATGTTTTTACCTATTTCTTCTACGCCACCTAGTGGTATTATGCGTATTACACCTGGTGCAATAGCTGGTATATTGTCGCTGGCACGTTTAACTTCACGTTCCATAGATACTGGTGGGGCTTTTGGTTTGCGTTGTGATCCAAATTTTGAATATTGGAAACTTCCAGAACGTTTTGCACTGCTGTTCTGGTTGTTATTAGTAAAACGTCGTGGAACTGCAGGTGTTGTAGCGCGGGCCAATGCGTCGCCTAACGAGTCTTTCACTGGTGCTGTACCTGTTTGTGCAGGCTTAGCTGTGCCCAGGTATGGTCGGCGTGGGTGGTTGTTTCTATTGTGTTGCGGTCTTGCTGAATTTTGTTTGTTTTGTGGTTCCATAAATTTAATATTAATTGTTATTTTCTATTTCTGTATTTGTTTCGGTTAATTTTTTGTCTTTGTTAAAAAATGTATAAACAGGTTGTGTAACTAAAGCCCAGTTTGAAACTGATGCAAAACGTTCTTTAGGTGAACTAATGTTTGTTGTTGCGTAGCCAGTAAGGTTTTTGTTTGTAATGTATATGTACGAAGGGCTGTATAGGAATATGGCTGGCATGTCTTTGACTAAAGTTGTAATGGTCTGGTCTACCAGTTGCGACTGTATTTCTGGATCTGTTTCTGTAAGTAATGATTCTAAGAATTTGTCGACATTTTTGTCAGCGTATTCGGTTATGTTTAGACCAGGGTCTTTGCGTTGGCTAGAATGCCAGAATGCATACATGTCGGTGGGGGTACTAACAGACTGTGCGTATAGTAGTACTTCAAAATTTCTGTTTCTGATTACGTCGTTATGTAGTGTGCTTTGGTCTATATAGTCTATAGAAACGTTTATACCTATGTCGTGTAGTTGTGTTTGTATAAGTTCGGCAACTTGGCGTAGTTCAGGTGTGTCTAATGTTGTAATTGTAAACGAAGCTTCTGTCGGTGTGCCTGCTACAGACACTGTTTTAGAAACTACTTTTTTAGTTGTTTTTTTACCAACTTTTACAGACACTGTTTCCTGGACAGTTTTACTAGTAACCTGTGGGTGTTCGTAAACACCTGAAATGTTTTTCTTCCAACCTGCGTTTTCTAGTATTGCCAACCCTTTTTCTATTTCAATGTTTCTGTTTATTTCTAGCGGGCTAACTATAGAAGTAGGAACTGGTAAATTTGTAGCTTGTCCGTGGCCATATAGTGCGTCTTTTACTATTTGTTCGCGGTTTATTAGTAGGTCTAATGCACGTATAACATGTGGGTCAGAAAAAACACTAGACTTGTTTTTGTTTATAAAAAGTCCGAACACTCTTGTAAATGTGTTGTCGTATATTTCGTGGCTGTTTTTACTTGCTGAAACTGCTTTTGGGTTTACACCACCGGCTTGGTCTACTACACCACCAGTTAGTGCGTTTTCTAAGTCTGTTTCGTTTTCATAGAAAGACAAAACTATTTTAGAAATGTTCGGTGTTCTGTTTGGGTTTTTTGTGTTTCTGTTTAGTACTATTTCGTTTATAGCACCGTTTGTGTCCAAAGTTTTTTTAGATATTTTGTATGGTCCAGTTCCAACAGATGCAATAGTGTATGCATTGGGTTGTAGTTGTTCTGGTGCAGTGTTACCCCAAATGTGTTCGGGCACTATACCTGTAGTTGCAAGTTCTAAGAAACGTGAAAAAGGACGTTTGAGTTTAAACACAACTGTGTTTCCGTCTGGGGCAGTTACTGTTATGCCTTCCCATAGTATTTTCTTAGGGCTTTTTGTTGCTGGGTTTTGTATTGTTTGTATTGTGTAAACTACGTCTTTTGATGTAACAGCTGTTCCGTCTGAAAAACGTATTTTAGGCGCAATTGTAAATGTATAGGTAAGTTCGTCGTTAGACACAGTGTAGTTCTGGGCAATGTCAGGTGTAAAACTGCCATCGGCTTCCTTATGTATTAAACCTGAATATACCAAACTAGAAATGTCGCGGTCTGCGTCGCTAAGTGCAAACACTGGGTTTATCTGGGCAGGTTTACCTATAATACCTTCACGTAATGTGCCACCAACGTCTGGTACAAATGTAACAAAATTGTAGTTAATGCGTAAAAGTATAGTAAAAACAGAAAGTATAAATACAGCAACTAATGCGCCGTAACCCAACCATTGTTTTAAAGAAAAGCTTTGAACTGCTACCCGAAGTTCTTCACGTGATGCAAAAATGTTGCGGGGTTTTTTTAAGAAGCGAAGTATGTTTTCCATATAATAAGAAACTAAAAGTTTATAACATAATAGTTAGAATGATTAATGTACAGGTAAAAATACCCATATATGAGAAGAGTATAAGCAATTTAACTTAAAACCAACGCGCTTTATTTCGGAAATACAAGTGTAAGTATAGTACTAACAACGAAAATAATAGCAACAACCATTGTTGTTACAAATAGTACTTTTTCAAATCCGCGACGTGTGGTGTGGATTGAACTTGCTTCGCCACCACCAAAAGCACTACCAGCACTGGCGCCAGTTTGTTGGAGTAGGATAGAAAGTATAAGGATACAAGAAGTCGTTATCTGGATCCACGGTAAGAGAGATTGCATAATTCCCATACCAACTATAGTAGCATATGGGGCCAATATGTGCAAACTTACTAATACATTATATATGTGTTTATAAATGTGGATAACATTTAAAATAAGTCTTATTTATAAGGAGTAACATTTCTTTGTGGGGGTAGTGCCTGCCCCGTAGTAAACTTGTGCCAAGTTTCACTACGGGGTATAATATATGTATGAGTCGGAAGATGATAAAAAACGCCAGCTACTATTCGATAACACTGTGTTTGACAGTGATGTTGTTGTGCTCGGGTGCATTTGCTGCCCAGGCGCGTGTTGTGCGTGAAGTATCTAATACCAACGAATCTACCATGGCAGTTGGTGGTACATGTTCTACCAGTACCGTTATAACCAACGCTGACCGTAACACCATTTCTGCATTATTAGTAGGTACCACCATAACCCAACCAATACCTAGTACCGAAACCGTAATATGTTCTGGAACCACACCACTACTATCTGTTGCATCTAGTTCCGAACGTACGCGCGCACCCCCTGTTAATGCCTAAAGGGCATACATACAAAATAGCGTCGGCTATAATCCGACTGGTGGCGGCCTAAAGTAGTATTATGAGTGCTACTATAGACAAATCTACTCTTAAAAAATATATTTTAAAAAACTCTTCAAGCTCCACTTGAAGAGTTTTTGCTTTTATTAGTAGTTTAATAAAACCTCACCCCCGACCCCTCTCCAACGGTCTTAGAGAGGGGAGGAGCTACATTACACAACAATATTAGATATTGTTTTAATAATTTTTTCTAAAACCTCACTTATGTTATTCTCGACTTCGCTATTCCAAAATCTCAATATTTTTATACCTTCGTGTTCTAAATCTTTTGTGCGTAATGCATCATATTCTTTACCTCTTGAATTAAGGTGTGGAGATCCGTCTAGTTCAATTGCCAGTTTTAACTTTGTACAATAAAAATCAACTACAAAATTACCAATTGGGTGCTGTCTGCGAAATTTAAATCCCATTTCTTCATCCCGTAAATGTTGCCATAGTATTTTTTCTTGA
>CAIQAW010000008.1 GCA_903869875.1 Candidatus Nomurabacteria bacterium
AAAATTAAAAAGAGTCTAAGTACCAAAGGTACAAAGACTCTTATTTTCTAAGCAACTAAATTTCAGTTGCTAAAAGAAGCACCATCACCGGCATCCCACGCGTCTTCAGAATTCAGCTCGAAGACGAACACGTTGAGCCGGCCACCGTTGTTGCGACAGACGTGGAAGAAGTACAAGGTGTCATCTGCATCTATTTTGAAGTATACAAAAACACCCAAACCCTTAACATCAACTTCGCCCTTCAACACAGCTTGTTCGATAATCTTTATGGCTTCTAACCAACTGTAGATTTTCTTAACCGAAAGCCTTTCAGCTTCATTTAAGACTTGTTTGTATGTCAATGTTTGAGTAAAGCGTTGTATGGCCGAAGTAAATTCAGTGGCAATAGCCGGCATAGTTTTACCATCGAACCATCCTAGAATATTGATACAAATCGATGGTTTGGGGTTCGATTTCTCTTTTTCTCTTGCAATAATGTTTTTCCACAAACCTTCCAAAGATTTCTCAGAAACAGTAAATGTTTCAGCGGGTTGTACAGTAAGGGTGGTACCCTTTTTAAAAACATATGAAATGTATTTTCCGATGTTTTTGATGCGGTATATCGCATCTTCGAGAATGGTTTGGGCTTCAGGTGTAACACCTAAAGACAAATGCGACTCAAGTGTAGTCGCTAATTCGTTATTTTCTATCATTATATAAGGGGTTTAAAAATTAAAAAACTAGTTTATTTATACCTGTATTATATACTTTTTCATGTGCTTTGTCAATGGCTTCGAGATATACAAAATACCCTTATTATATAAGGGTATTTTGTATTAAAATCACCACCTCCCCCTATGGGGACTCCTCCTCTCCAAGGAGGAGATTAACTACCGAATCTCGTAAGAAATTGTTACGTTTGAAGTAATCTTGTTTTCCCCTACTGAAATGTTTGTTGTAGGTGCTGCAGCTACCATAGCCTTGGCGTCGTACATGTTACCGCCAGATTCACTGTACATTGGGTTTGCATAACCGTCTTCATTGAAACTAACTATGCGTACTAATTTTACACCCAAGTCTTTTGCCAAAACTTCAGCTTTTGCTTTTGCGTCTGCAATAGCAATTTTTCTAGCTTCAGCTTTTAGTGCTTCGTCGTTGTCTATTTGTAGATTTGGACCAGATACATCTACTGAACCAACTTTACTTAATGCGTCGTAAACTGCACCTGCATCGTCTACGTTGCGTACCTTTATAACAAGTTGTTCGTTTGTTGTATAACCAACGATAACGTTTTTACCTGCTGGTTGTGGGCAAGGTGCCATAACACAATATATTGTAGACTGTTTATATTCGTATTTAGGGTTTGTACTAATGTAGTCTGTTTTAATGTCTTTGTCTGCAATTTTAAATGGGGCTAATGCTTCGGTAACTTTTTGTTTCAATGCAGCTTGTTTTGTAACAGCATCTGCACGTGTTGCGCCTTCGCCGTTTATACTTGCTGTTAGTACTGCTACGTCTGGGGTTGCATTAACTTCACCTTTACCTGAAAAACTAATAACGTTTACAGCAGGTGTGTCGTTACCAAGCAGATTAAACTTTTTAACTTCTGTAAAAATAAGTGTAATTAAAAATACTGCTAATATTCCAGCTAATACAAAGCCGGCTTTCAATATGTTCTGTTTTTGTTGTTCTGGTACCATCCCGTTAGAGATAGGAAGTGCTACTACAAAATATAGAAGACACTTACTTTTCTCGATTTAAATTATAAATTTTTCGACTAATAATATACCCGTAGCACTTCCGTAATTTAACTTTAGTATATCTATAAACAATATTGCGTTATTTTATACATATTTCAAAACTAAACTACATCTGTAATCTCTAACGGGATCATATTAACAGTATACCACACTTACTACTCGTACCTTAAAGCTTCAATAGGGTCCATTTTGGCTGCGTTTTTAGCTGGAAATACACCGAACCCAATACCAATGGCACACGACACAGCCATAGCCACCACCACGCCACGAACCGGTACAATATACGCCCAAGCAAAACCAAATGCCTGTGCCCCACGCGCCACACCATACGCCAGTAGAGCACCAAACAACACACCGATAACACCACCTACTACTGTTAGCAGTACGGCTTCAATTAAAAATTCCAAAAGTATTTTACGGTTTGTAGCACCTAACGCCTTTTTTAAACCTATTTCTGCTGTGCGTTCTGTAACCACAACATACATAATATTCATAACACCAACACCACCAACTAGTAATGATATAGCTGCAATAGCTAGTAATAAAATCTGTGATGCTGAAAGTATGGTTGCAAATGTGCTGATATTTTGTTCTTGTGTTTGTATTTTAAAGTCGTCTTTATTTGGGTCTGAAATATTATGGTTACTACGTAACACATCGGCAATATCAGCAGATGTGGTGTCTGCAATTGTGTTGTCAGTCAGCGACGCAATTAAATAAAAATAGTAATCTATTCCAAGTATTTTCTTTTGTAAAGTTGTAACTGGAATAAAAATCTGGTCGTCTTCACTAACACCACCTAAACCACCCTTAGGTGCGTACACACCAACAACAGAAAAAGCATAGTCACCAACACGTATAGTTTTACCTAATGGGTCCTGTAGACCAAACAAATTGTCTGCCAAACTACTACCTAATACTGCAACCTGGGCTAGAGATCGGTCTTCGTCTTTTGTATAACCACGGCCAACAGCTATAACACCTTTGTCTATGCCAAAACGCTCAGCATCAGAACCTGTAACATATGCATTTTTTATAACATTGTCATACGACACAGTTGCTTGGCCGGTTGATAAACCATAAACACCAGCGACATTTTTTAATCTACTAATGTCTGTTATATCTTTTTTCTTTAATGTTGTTATAGCCACAACCTGGTTTGCTTGGCCCGCACCACCACTACCATTCGCACGTCGCTTAGTGTCCGGCGGAACTTGAGTTTGTATAGTCACAGTGTTAGTACCTATCTGGGCAACTTGGGTGTTTATATAAGACTTAAAACCTTCACCTGCAGAAACAACTAACACAACAACTGCAATACCAATAACAATACCCAACATGGTTAATGCTGTTCTAGATTTCGATGCGGTTAGTCCGCGAATGGCTTGTTTTAATATATGCATAAAATTATTCTTTACGAAGTGCTTCGATAGGGTTTAGTTTCGACGCTTTGATAGCTGGATATAGACCGAACACAACACCTGTTGCTATAGACACACCTAGGGCTAGCCCAACAGCAGTTGGTGAAATAATAAATGCCCAGTCGTAACCCGCATAACGCACACCTATAGTAATAAGAAAAGAAACAATAACACCAAACAATATGCCCACTATACCGCCTGTAACTGTAAGTAATATTGATTCTAATAAAAACTGGTTGCGAATACGTTCGCCTGTTGCCCCTATGGCTTTGCGTAAACCTATTTCACGTGTGCGCTCAGTAACTGTAACTAACATAATGTTCATTATACCTATACCACCGACAACTAATGCAACAGACGCCATAACACCTAGAAACATACGTAGTCCGTCTGTAATACCGCTTAGTACTTTTATCAGTTCGGCTGTACTACGCACAGAAAAGTCGTCGCCTTCGGGTGCATTGCGTATGTTGTGCTCACGACGTAAAACGTTTTCCATATCAGATATGGTTTGGTCTATATATGTTATGTCGTCTACTTTTACACGTAAAAATTCTAAGTAGTTTATACCTAGCAACTGTCGTTGCCCTACTAGTATGGGCATATATATTTGGTCGTCCTGGTTTTGGAAAAACACAGTACCTTGTGCCGCGGCAACACCAATAACGTGTAGCAACACACTAGTGGTTTGTGTACCATCTGTGCGTGTAACTTTTATTATCTTACCTAATGCTTCGCCCGTACCAAACAATGCTGTGCGCACATCAGACCCCAACACTGCAACCTGGGCACCTGTTGCGCCTTCGTCTATAGAAAAAAATCGTCCTTCTGAAAGAGGTACATTTTGAACAAATGGGTATTCGCCACTTGTTGCAGAAAACTGTGTATCTACACTTTCGCGTCCAGCTATAACAGTAGCACTACCACGCACTAGTGGTGCAAAATATGTAGCATGCGGTACAGAACCAGTGTCTTTTAAAGCCTGCACATCGTGCATAGTTAATGTAGTTATACGGACACCCAACACAGATGCTGGTGGACCGTTTTCATTACTTTTACCAGGCGACACAGCAATAATGTTAGAACCAAATTTACTAACCTGCCCTACTATAAGTTGTTGTGCACCAGCCCCGAGTGAAACAATAATAATAACCCCTGCAACGCCGATAATAATACCCAACATAGTTAAAAAGGTTCGGCTTTTTCTAGCACGAAAACCTTTTAATGTTTGTGTAATGTTGGCACGAAGAGTGTGCATGTTAGTCTTCGGTTACTATGTTTTGTGCCCGACGCTGTGTAGGTACTAGTTCGTCAGATTCGATTCGACCGTCGCGTACAAATATAATGCGTTTTGCATGTTCTGCTACAACACGGTCGTGTGTAACTAAAATAATAGTTTTACCAGTGTCGTTTAATGTTTGTAGTATGTGCATTACAGTTGCCCCACTTTTAGAATCCAAGTTACCTGTTGGTTCGTCGGCAAATATAACAGCCGGGTTGTTAACTAGTGCACGCGCTATAGCCACACGTTGTTTCTGCCCACCAGAAATCTGGTTAGACATATAACCCATACGGTGTTGCAGACCAACAGCTATTAATGCATTTTCAGCTGGGGTTTTTGTGTCTTTAACACTGTCGTCGTACAGTAGTGGCAATGCAACGTTTTCAAGTACTGTTGTACGTGGCAGTAAGTTAAAAGATTGAAAAACGAAACCAATACGACGGTTACGTATAACAGCCAGTTCGTTGTCTGTAAATGTAGTTGTGTCTATTCCGTCGAAAAAGTATTTACCATCTGTAGAACGATCTAGAAAACCCAATATGTGCATTAACGTCGATTTACCAGAACCTGACGGACCCATTATGGCTATAAATTCGCCAACTTCTACAGAAATATTAATATCAAAAAGTACCGGAGTGTCTATACCTTCGTTATGGTACACTTTTTTAATATCTGTAAGTTGTATCAGATTCATTTTATTTTACTGCTGTTTTAGTTTCGCCCACTATTTGGTCGCCTAATTGTACACCACTTGTAACTTCAACAAAACCGCCGTCTGCATTTAGTCCAAGTGTTATGTCGCGGTTTTCAGTTGTATGTTTTGTTGCATTTGTTAGAACAACAACGTATTTTTTGCCATTTAGTTCACGTACAAATCTAGCTGGTATTGCTACAACGCCATTTTTCTGCGCAACTAATATTGTCATACTTGCTGTCATGCCTGGGCGTACAACAACTGTACCGTCTAGCGCAACTTTAACTTTGTAGTTAACTACACCCGAGACTAGTGTAGACGAAATGTCTATAGATGTAACAGACCCCTTGTACGACATTTCTGGACCAGTAGCATCAAAGAATATTGTTACCGGTTGGCCTACAACAACGTCGCTTATGTTTGCTTCGTTAATGTTTGCTTCTACATATAGGTGGTCTACATCTTGTAGTGTCATTACACTTTTTAGTGCTTGGGCCAGGTCGCCAACGTGTGCATCTATTTTAGTTATGGTACCGTCTGCGGGTGCGCGTAGTATACGTTTTTCTAATGTTGCAACTGCGTTTTGGTAGTTACCTTGTGCTGTTAGTATGTTTGCTTCAGCCACGGCCATGTCTGTTGTGCGGGCTTTAGAAACCTTCAAGTCGTAGTCTGCCTGACGTGACGCAACTAACGATTTTGCAGTTGATATGGCTGCGTCCTGTGCAGACACAGCGGCCAGGTATGCATTGTAATTAGCAACAAATGTAGCAGACTGCTTGTTAGGTACACTAACTGTCCACTGTACACCTGAAACAGTTGTTGCTGGAAATTGTATAAACAATCCCCTAAACCCTAGTGGCACAGAAGATGTAGCAGAAGCCGTACCTGAACCTGTTTCTAAACCTGAAGCAGAAAAATAGTTACCCGAACCTGTTGCATAAACATTAATTGTATATACACCTTCTTCGTCGCTAGTGTATGCCCCAGAAATAGTTGGTGCTGTCATGGTAGAAATTATACCCGGTGCTAGTTCTGCAACTAAACCACTGCTTAGGTATGCGCGTTTTGCATTAGACACTATGGTAGCCTGCTGTAGTATTGTGCGGGCCAAGTCTGCCTTGGCATTATCTAGCGCTGTTTTTACAACAGCCATTTCTGCGTCTGTTGCACCCTCTAATAGTTTCTGGTAGTTAGCCTGGGCTACACGTAGTTGGCCTAATGCAGATGTAACTGCAGCGGCTTCGTTGCCCTGTTCTAAGCGTGCCAACACAGCACCCTTTTTAACTTTCTGGCCTATAGCAACAGGTATGTCGTGTATAACACCACTAGCTATAAAAGACATAGCCAAATCTGTACTACTGGTTACCTGCCCTGTTGCTAGTACTGTTTGTTGTAAGTCTTTAACTTCGGCTGTAACCAAAGTTTCTACAATTGGTTTTGGTTTGAATATTAAAAACAAAACTATACATAGTACAACACCAAGAACAACAAACCATTTGTTTCTTTTCTTAGCCCAAAACATTTTTAATTTTTCGGTAAATGACATATGTGTAATTTATATTTTAATTATTTAATTTCTTTTAAAGTTATTTCAAAAACAAGGTCTGTGTTTGGCTTTATTAATGCGCCGGCACCGTGTGCACCATAACCTAATGCACTAGGTATAAACACACTGCGTGTTTCGCCGACTTTCATACCTGTCATACCACGGTCGAAACCTACTATTAAGCCAGGGGCACCAACTGTCATCGGTGGTAGTGTACCTTGGTCGAACACTGTACCGTCTAGCAACATACCTTTGTATGCAACTACAATACTGTCGCCTGCTTTACTAACGGCAGTACCTGTACCTTCAGCCAGCATTGTTATTTTAAGTCCATCTGCACGTGTTACTGTTTCGTTTACTTTAGTTGGGTAGTCCATATTTTTTTTAGTTTGTTGGTTAGGATTAGTTGGTTTTACTGTTGGGTTTACATTTGCATCAGCCGGGTTACTGCCGGCCGGTGGGTTTATGTTTCCAGTATTTGGAGTTTCATTTATGTTTTGGTCCGAGTCATTTTTAGTACCACTGTATCTGACTATACCTATAACAGCCAGTATTGTTAGCACCACTACGCCCAAAATCCAAAAAATTGTTTTATTGTCATTATTCATGGCATTTTTTATATTTACTAGTAATTGTCTATGCAGTATAGCATATTTTGCCATAATATGTATTATGTATATATGGATAAAGTTATAGAAATGTTTGACGCAGCAATGACAACCGGCACCGAAAAACTCGGTGGCGTTGCTAATGTTATATTTACGATTATTGCAAAAATAGTTGAACTAGTTCTGTTTGCTGCCTTAGCAATGCTTTTTATACCCGCATACCTTATAGTTACATACCTAAACAAAACATGGTCTACACTACTGACCAAACTTTTTAAATTATAGTTACTTTAAAATATATTTTTTAACGTACTTCATTATAAAAGGTACAATAAAAACAACGAAAAGCATTAACAGTAGAACAAACTTTTCTACGTTTGCTATTGAAACTGTGTTACCAAAGAAATACCCGACAGAAACTACAACAGAAACCCACACTACCCCGCCGACAATACTAAACACAGTAAATTTGTTTTTTTTCATACTAGCTATACCTGCCAAAAAAGGCATTATAGTTCGAACTATAGGTACAAACCTAGACAAAAAAACTGAAACAGAGCCATAGTTACTAAAAAACTTTTCAGATTTTCTAAAATATTCTGGTTTTATATATTTGGTATAACCAACCCGTATCCATTTTTGGCCAAAATATTTACCTAACCAGTAGCCAACCATGTTACCTAATATTGCAGCTACTATTAACACTGGTAGTAATACATGCGCATCTAGTAAACCGTACGATATGTATATACCCAAAGAAAACAAAAGACTGTCGCCTGGTAAAAAGAAGAAAAACACGATAGCAGATTCTAAAAAAACAATTAGCCCAACTACTGCGTATATAGTTTCTGTGGAAAGCGAACTAATTAAATGTTGTATCATAGTGCAAATTATAGCATAAAAACAAAATAGTTCCCGTAGGAACTATTTTGTTTTTATTTACTATTCAATTAATTTGTCTTATTGTTGTAATGCAGTTTTTAATGTAGCTTTTGCAGCTTCCATTGTAGTTTTAAATGCATCTTCAGCTGCCTTTACAGCAGTGTCGCGTACTGTTTTTGCAGCAGTTATAGAAGTGTCAGCTACAAGTGCTTTGCGTGCTGTTTCTAATGCTGTTTTTGCTGTTTTAACAGCTGTTTTGTATGTTAGTTGTGCGTCTTTACTACTAATACCACCAGCACAGTCTGTTTTAGCTTTTTCTGCAGCAGCAGTTACTGCTGTTTTGTATGTTGCAGTTAATGCGTCTACTTGTGTTTGGCGTGTTGCCATAGCAGTTACAGTTGCATCGCGGAAAGTTTTTACTGCAGCGTCTATTGCACTACGGCGTGTTGCTACAGCTGTGTCTAATGTTGTTTTGTATGTTGCTAACGCTGTTTTTTGTGCATCAGTCAAAGCGTTGCCTAACATTTTACCGTTTTTGTCTTCACGTTTCTGATCTGAATTGGTACGGTTTTCCATACGTTTTTGGTCAACTACATTTTGACGTTCAACTTTTTTCTTTTCTTGAAGGTCTTTGTTGTCTAGTCTTTTGTTTTCTGATTCGGCAAACTTTTGTTCAGTTTTAGCGCCGATTTTAGTTATGTCTGCACAGAAACCACGTAGTTTTACAGGTGCAGGTGTTGTTACACTTGTTAGTGTTGGTTCTGGTGTTTGACCATTACTGTTTTCGTTTTCAGCAAATGCTAATACAGGTACCAACATACCCGCCATTAACATTCCAGCTATAAGTTTTTTAGATTGCATATATAAATTTCTTCTATTTATCAAGTAATATAGGGTCTGTCGACTGTATATACCCCGTCTTTCTATTATAACATAAGCTGAAAAAAGTATATACCAAAAAGGGGCTTACCAGCGCGACCGGCGCGCAGTTCTGAGGAGATTTTTCAGCAGGTCGCGATTCAATGGACACTATGCGACACGATTCTGCAGAATCGTGCGTGCCCTTTTTGGTGTATACTTTTTCAGGTGTGATTTCTATTCACAAAAAAGTAGTGCCAGGCGAATGTCTTCGAAACTTAGTTTTGAGCCTGATTTTTCAAGGGCTATTTTTATTGGTGTTAGTTTGTTTTTATCTGCTGGTTTTAGTTTTTCTTGGATTTCTGAAATTAAACGAATGTGTTTTTCTTCGGGTTTAAAATGACTTATTGAAACTTCTGGGTACTGGTCTACTATTTGTTCTATGTGACTGATAACAGTACCTGTGGTCAGGTTACGTGTATCGGCAATTTGTTTTATGGTTTTACCATCCTGGACTAGTTCTAATGTTTTTAATAGTGTTGGTATTTTTTTAGCTTTACCACTGGCGTCGACTGTTTTAGTTACATCTATACTACCCCCCATCTGCACAACAAAAGTTTGTTCCATTTCAGTTTGTGCCTGTGGCGTAAGGTCTGCAAAAAGTAATTCGTTTTTATTACTTTCTGTACGAAGGTATTTGTCGTACAACAAAACCTCGGGGTCTACAGCTAATGCGTTTGGGTTAAAACCAATTAGCCTTATTCCGGCCAATGTACGCACACGTGACAATGCTACATAGCCCATACCGTATGTAAATGTATTTGTAAGGTCTATTTCTGCATGGTCTAGCGACATACCCTGACTTTTATGTATGGTTATAGCCCACGCTAAACGTAGTGGCAACTGCACTAATGATGCTTTAACTTTATTGTCTTCTTCTATGGCCCATGTTGCCGGACTAACAGGTATTTGTTTTTTAGATGTATAAGTTGTAACTATCGGCATACCAGTTTCTGTAAAACCACTTACCCACCCGCGGGTACCATTTACATAACCTTCTTCGAAATTGTTTTTTATAAACATTACTTCAGCACCTTCTTTTACAGTTAGCACTTCTTGAGCCAAACAACTTTTTTTCAAAATATCTACTATTGTGTCTTTGCCTGTTGTAGACATTCTGTAAACACGGGCACCTGTAGTTAGTGCCTCTAATTCAGTAATGTTTTCTGCGTCTACGTTTTTGTTATGTGTATATAGTTTAGTTGGTCGAATGTCGTCACCTAGTGTTGCCTGGTAGCGTTGTTGTAACATGTCCATATGGCCTTCGTCGATAGTGTTGTCGCGTATTGCATTTAGTAACAATGTAAACTGTTCGTCGTCCTGGCGGTGTTGTTCGTCTATGTAGCATATAGCCAGACCCATGTTTTTCCAGACGTTAGAATGTATAACCATGTCGCGCGCACTAATGTCGCCACCCTTAGTTACTGGCGGAAGTTGGAAAAAGTCGCCACATAATATAACCTGTAAGCCACCAAAAGGTTTTTCGACACGTTTAAATTTACGGCAAACTTTGTCTACCATGTCTAACCTATGTGCATGCAACATAGAAACTTCGTCTATAATTAAAACGCGTGCTTGTTCAAAACGTTTCCACAAATACTGTTTTTCTTCTAACTGTTCCATATCAAACGGGTCTAGTTTTTCGCGCACACCTATACCCGCCCAACCATGTATAGTCATACCTGACATATGTGTAGCAGCAATACCAGTCGATGCAGTAACTGCCACTGGCACGTCATGTTCCTTTAGATATGCAATGTACCTGTTTAACAAATATGTTTTACCAGACCCAGCACTACCAGTAAGGTAAACACTTACCCCTGTTTTCATTATTTTTAAAGCTTGGTCTTGTGTCATATTGTAGTAGTAAGTGACTAGTAAAAAGCGAATATTGTTTTAAAAAATTATTTAAATTCGGGTTTTAATACAGCAGAAAGTTCTGTTAATTTAATTGGAATTTCTATATTACCATAAACATATGGTAGGGCTTGGTATTGCTGGAATATTATAACCAACGTGTCTTTGGTTAGTTCATATGCAGCGTAGTTTTCTGCTGTTGGCGCAACACCTTCGTCAAACCATGCTGTAGGTAAACCGTCTTTGTAATCTGGATTATTTTTTATATAGTCGACTGTTTTTTTAGAAACTAAGTCTAAGCCTTTTGTTGAATCTATAAACAAATCTGTTATGGCTAGAATTTTTTCGTCAGGTGTAAATGTATATGTTTCAACAAAGTTGCCACCATGTGCACCACCTGTAAACGCATACGAATCTATACGGTGTGTTACTGTATTTTTACCTTCTGTGTTTACATATTTTATTGCTAGTTGGTATTGTCTGTCCGCTGAAAGCCCAATGTTTTCTAGTTCAGTTGGTGTATATTTTGAAAAGTCGTTTTCTGTTTTAAAAGCTTGTATTATATCTAGAACATTTTGTTTTACATACGCAGAACCAACGCCTGTTGTTGGGTATTCTGCACTTATATCTAGATATGGGGCGGTTTTGTCTTCTATTTTTATTATACCTAGTTCGTTTGGTGTTTGCTGTGTATCTACATTAACAGGGGCTTCTGTTTTAGTGTTGTATTTAGAAAAAATAAAACTTATTGCAACTATTATAAGCAATATGCCGAAACTAACTAACAGTTGTGCTATTAGGCGCTTTTTTTCTTCGTGGTGCAATATAGGTGTTTTTTCATTATTCATCTGTACAGTATAACACGATTAGCAAAACAAAGTTTTATTCTGAAATAACGTTGTTACGTAGCTTTTTGCTGTAGTAGTATGCCATGTAAAAAATAATACCAAACAGACTTATAATTAGCATTTTAGACAAAACGGAAGAAACCTGACTATATACATGGCCAAAGAAATAACCCACAGACAGAAGTATGCCGGACCAAACTAGTTGCCCAAAAAAGTTTGTAATTATGAATCTTGTGTATGGTATACGTACAATACCTGCTGTGGCCAATACAACCATACCCAAACCCATACCGTTTGTAAGTTTTGAAAAAACAAGTATTTTATGTTTATGATTATGAAAGGATTTTTCTATTTTACTTAAAACTTGTTCTGAAATATTAAACCATCTTTTAAACTTTTTAATTAGACTTTGCCCATAATGGTAGCCTAACATATACAAAATTGTGTCACCTATCAAGTCGCCCGACATTAGGGCAATGTATACAGGTAAAAAACTAAAGTGCCCTAGGCGCAACAAAACACCCATAATTACTGACAAAATAGGGCCCTCTGCAATTCCTACAAAAGCAATAACTACGTATACTATATATGAATGGTTTGCACCAAATTCCACAAGCCAATTTTCCATATTAGTAATGATAGCATATAAGAATAAAATTGAGTTAGAGTGATACGGGAATTGGTCACAAATAAATTTTTGGGGTCCCGGATATTCCCTTCGTCAGTTTTGGCGGGAATTGGTCACAAATAAATTTTCAGGAGAAAATTTTTCGCGACCCCGACTCGCCGACCCAAAGGGT
>CAIQAW010000009.1 GCA_903869875.1 Candidatus Nomurabacteria bacterium
CAACTTCAAACTACAGAAAAAGTAAATTTTACAATTCAAGTTGAAGAAATAAAAAAGAAAGATATAATGGACCCACGTAGTCGTTTCCTTATTACCAGTAGTACGCCTATTAAAAACTACCGCGTTGAAGTAGACAATACACCATATGTATGGAACGACTCTGGTAGTCATGTTTTTGAAACTATACCTTTGTCACGTGGTATACATTTGATAAAAGTCTACGGACAAACTTTTGATGGACAAAGTTTGTCAAAGAGTTTGTCGTTTACTAACAGTGGTATAAGTGTGCCTGTTTTCAGTGACTATAGCAACGACGTTGTAGAAAACGAATACATAGTAGTAAAGGGTAGTTCAGACCCGTCTAGTTTTGTTGTTGTTTCAGCAGATGCATTGCTAGACGACAATACTAGTAAACATACATCTACAACAATAAAGACAAATGAAAAAGGCTTGTTTACATATGTTTCCGAACAAAGGACTGTAAAAGGTGTATACACTATATCAGCACACAGTAGGGGTGACACTGGCATAGAAAGCGACGAAAACACACCCATAAAAATAGTTGTAAAATCAAACCCTAAAAACATTGCGGGTAACCTGGTAAATATAGCTTCATTAGTAGTGCCTATAGTTGGTTTGTTAGTTTTGTTAATCCTAATAACAATATTTGGCTGGTATAAAATACTGCACTATAAACAGCGTATGCATAAAAGGATGCTAGCAACTAAGAACTTGATAGATAAAAGCTTTGGTATACTAGAAGAAGACATAGACGAAGAAGCAAATATACTTAAAAAAGTTAAAGACAACAAACCACTAACACCAGACGAACGGGCATTTGTAACACAATTCAAAAAAGACATAACCGATGCAGAACGTACCATTATCAGCGACATTAAAGATTCAGGAATATAAAATGAAATTCCGTGTATTACAGTTTGGTAGTTTTATAACAATACTATTTTTAGTGTTGGTACCTACTGTGCATGCACAACAAGTTATAAACTTGAACGCTGCTAATTTAGTTGCACGTTCAGAAATATCTATAACACCGCAACAGGCTACATACACAGAAGGTTCTATATTCGAAGTTCCAATACTTATAAACACTAAGGGTCAAAGTATAAACACTATCGATTTACATATTAAGTTTGACCCAACAAAACTAAGTATAGTAAAACCTTCTACAGGCAAGTCTATTATTAGTCTATGGATACAGCCACCAACATACGACAACACATATGGCACAGCCAGTGTAGTTGGTAGTATACCCGGGGGTATTGTTTCTGATTCTAGTTTGATATTGGCCATAACATTTCAAGCAAAGGCTGTCGGTACAACCGAAGTTAAAATTTCTGACACATCTAGTGTGTTGTCTAACGACGGTGTAGGTACACAAACAATACTATCGTATAACCGTGGTGTATATACTATATTACCTAAACCGCCCGGTGGGCTAAATATATATTCAGATACACACCCATTTTCTGACCATTGGTATAACAACAACGCACCATTGTTAGCCTGGAACAAAGACCCCGGTGTGGTTGGCTTCAGTTATGTACTAGACGACAAACCAAACACAGTACCTGACAATAAAAACCTGACCAATGAACCGACCAAACCGTACCAGGACCTTAAAGATGGTTTGTGGTATTTCCATATTAAAGCATTAAAAGAAGGCGGTGCATGGGGTGGTACAACAAACTACCTAATGCGTATAGACACAACAGCACCAGCCCTATTCAAACCTAAGGTTAGCTATGTAATAAACGACAGTGTAAACCGTGCTTTAGTAACATTCTTCAGTACAGACGCACTTTCTGGTATAGACCACTATGAAATAGGTGTTATAGACAACGGACAGTCTTCAACTTCGTCGCCTATATTTACCAGAACTGAAAGCCCATACGAAGTACCAACTGTGTCTACAGACGGGTCCACCGTTATTGTGCGCGCGTATGACTTTGCAGGTAACAGTGTAGACGCACATATATCTGTCAAAGCCCCTGGTGCATTACGTAACTGGATTAAGAACAATTCTACCGCAGTATTGTTATTTATACTTGGAATTATAGTTATATTGTATTTTGTGCACTATCTATGGGGCCATAAAATACTAAAACGCCTAAAACTTATTACCAAGTTACTACGTGGCAAAAAAGACGAAAAAGTAGAAGATGTTATAAAAGAAGTCGAAGAAATACAAAATACCCAATAATTTTTATTGTTTAATTTAAAAACACTCCAATAGGGGTGTTTTCAGTTTTATGTGCTAGGTCTTGCCTAGCACAAAGTAAGGTATATAATTAAGGTATGTCTATAAGAAAAATTAGTTTTGTAGAAGGTGAATATTTCCACGTTTATAATCGTGGAAATAGTAAACAGAAAATTTTTCATGATGCGCAAGATTATGATCATTTTACTATGTTGCTTTATATTTTAAATACAAAAACTAATACTAATATTTTTAATCTTAAAAGAATCAGTTCATTTGAAGCGTATGATTTTGAAATCGCAGATAGATTAGTTTCTATAGGTGCTTATGTTTTAATGCAAAACCATTTTCATATATTAATTACTGAAAACATAGAAGGTGGCATAAGTAAATTTATGCAAAAAGTTTCTACTGCGTATGTGATGTATTACAATAAAAAATATACCAGAACAGGAGGTTTGTTTGAAGGAAAGTTTAAAGCACAGCATCTGGATACAGATGTATATTTAAAGTACATTTTTTCTTATATTCATTTGAACCCCATTAAGATTATTC
>CAIQAW010000010.1 GCA_903869875.1 Candidatus Nomurabacteria bacterium
GCCAAATGTTTTTTCCATAAATTTCTCACCGTCATGTTCAGAAACTATGTTTTCAGAATCATTTTTAAGTTGGTCTATACTTTCAGTCAGATTTTCATTGTTTAACTTTGAATTTACTTTTTCTAGGAATGTTATAACTTCGTTAGCTGTTTCGGTATTTGCTGTTTCGAACGAAGGTGTGTGGTATGTCATTAGCCCTGCAAACATGTCTTTGTCTAGGTTGCCGTTTACCATTAGTTCAGGCATTTGTATTAACGTACCATTTTCATTTACAAAAGACCCTAGTTTACCTAGTAGTTCTATCAGGTCAGTGCTGGTTAAATTAGCCCAGTTTCTACCAGGGGAATTTTCTTGGGTGTTTTCTGCTTCACGTTGTGAAGTTTGGCTATAGTTTTCTATCATGTATGTATTATACTACAAAACATTTGTATTGTCCTAGCTCGTAAAATTCCAGGTTTTGTGGTATAGTATAGTCTTATGATGTCAGACAACAACAATACTGGTAAACCAGTCGTAACCCGTTTTGCACCCAGTCCTACTGGAAACATGCACATCGGTGGGGTACGTACTGCACTTTATAACTACCTTTACGCACGTAAACATGGTGGTAAATTTATACTTCGTATAGAGGACACTGACGAAGCACGCAACAAAGACGAAGCCACCGAAGCTATATTAGAATCTTTCAAATGGCTTGGTTTAGAATACGACGAACTATACAAACAAAGCGACAGAAAGGAAATATATCGTGGCCACTTAGAAAGACTTGTCGAAGAAGGCAAGGCATATGCTAGCAGTGAACCTTCAAAAGAAAACCCCGACGTACTGATAGAACTTATTCGTCTGAAAAACCCTGGTCGTGTTGTAACAGTAAACGACCAAGTTTGTGGCGACGTGTCTGTAGACACAACAGACCTGGGCGACTTTATTATTGCTCGCGATTTTAATTCACCAATGTTCCATTTTGCAAACGTTGTTGACGACCACGACATGGGTATAACACACATTATCCGTGCGCAGGAACACCTTTCAAACACACCTCGCCAAATACTTATTCGCGAGGCTCTTGGTTTTCCGCCATTTATATACGCACACATACCGTTAGTATTGGCCCCAGATCGTACAAAACTTTCTAAGCGTAACGGTGCAACAAACACACTAGACTACCGCGAACATGGCTACCTACCAGAAGCCTTATTAAACTTCCTTGCCTTAATAGGCTGGAACCCAGGTACTGAACAAGAAATATTTACATTGCCCGAACTTATTCAGGCATTTAGTATTGAACGTGTTCAGTCAGGTGGTGGTATATTTAATACAGAAAAACTCGACTGGGTAAACCGCGAACATATCAAAAAACTTTCTCATGACCAACAGTATGTTTTAGTTGAACAGTATCTACCAATAGAGGCTTCAACTTTGCCACAGTACAGTGCCGACCGTTTCCGAAAAGTTTTACCTATCATCATCGACCGCATTGCTAAATTTGCCGATGTAAAAACCATGTGGACAGATGGCGAACTTGCATATTTCTTTGACACACCACAATATGTGCGCGACATGCTTTTCTTTAAGAAAACAAAATTTGTCGATGCAGATACCAAGTACGAACACCTATCTGCTGTAGTGGGCGAAGTTGCCACCATGTTAGAATCTGCCGACTGGTCCAGTACAGATACTATAAAGTCCGCTATATGGGACTACGCCGAATCCATTGGCCGTGGCGACGTACTGTGGCCTATGCGTATGGCACTATCAGGTCAAGAAAAGTCCCCAGATCCGTTTACTTTGGCGTATGTACTGGGTCAAGAAGAAACCCTTGTCCGCCTACGCAATGCAGAACAATTGTTGCTAAGTTAATATAAAAAAACCGCTTTATAATGAAGCGGTTTTTTTATATGCTATAATTTATTTATGAAAATAGTTACGGTAAAAGTAAACGATAAAATGCAAAAAGGGTATACATACCAACTAACTGCCCGCATAGGGCGCGACTTTGCCCCAGAATTCAAACCCGACCTAACACCTAAGCAAATGTTGGCGTTGGGTGTGTTCGGTGGTATATACATGCGCGACTGTACAGGTGAATTTCCAGCCGACTGGTTTACCAAGGCCAAGTTTGCAAAAACTAATAAACGCGAAGCGGGTTTAAACTATTTTAAAATAAATGCCAGTCAGCCACTGTCTGTATGGCAACAAAAAGGCTGGATATATGCCGAAGATCCCCGTGGTTGGTTCCAATGGTACTGCCGTTATTATATGGGCCGCCGCATACCGGCCGAGGACGCCCGACAAATAAAACGCTGGCGCGCAATACGCCGCCACGCAGGTGCTATAGCCGCGCATTGCCGCGTGGGCGACACCCTATGCCGCCCACGCCAACGCCAGGCACTACTGCACTGGGCCTATGACGCACGTAAGATGTAAAATAAAAAACCCTAACATATGTTAGGGTTTTTGTTTTTAGCAAAATATTTCTTATGCGTAAAAAGTTTTTCCTTCAGGTAAATGAAGGTCAAAAATTCCGATGATTGCAAAAACAATTCCAGACATTGTCCATAAGACGACTAATGTGTTAGCAGTTTTTCTGCCGGTTTCCGTGAACAGGTCCTGAATTGATGCTACATGTGGAGCTACAATGTGTAAGTCCAAAAAAATAATTGTGATGCCAAATAAAACCAATAAAAATGATTTTATTTTGTGTCTTGTAATTTTATACATAATTTACTTAGTTAAATAACGTTAGACCACAGTATAGACTTTTAATTTATGTTGTCAATTTAGTGGTATAATGTATATATGAACAATTTCACAAACTATGCAGAACTAATAAAACCAACATGGGCGCCACCGTCGTGGTTGTTCGGCCCGGTATGGTCCGTACTGTACGTTATTATTATACTTTCATTTGGGCGGGTTTTTATAATGGCATTTCAGAAAACCATACCATTTATGGTGGCATTGCCTTTTATACTAAACATTGTTTTTAATCTTGCATTTACACCATTACAGTTTGGTTTGAAAAACAACATGTTAGCTGCTGTAGACATACTGTTGGTATTAGGCACATTGGTATGGGCACTAGTGGCTATATACCCACATGCACGGGCCATAACATTCTGGAACTTGCCATATCTAATATGGGTATGTTTTGCAACAACAGTACAACTTTCTATTACTTACTTAAACTACAAATAAATTTATGGTATACATCGACGTACGTACAGCAGACGAATACAACAAAAAACATTTAGAAGGTGCCATGCATTTTGACATGTTGCAAATGACTACAGGCAAATTTCCAAAACTAGACAAAGACACACCCATTGTTCTGTATTGTCGTTCAGGGGGTAGGGCAGAAATAGCAAAAAACCTTATGCTTAGTTCCGGTTTTATAGACGTAACAAACGGTGGTGGTCTGTCAGATGTAATGTAATATAAAAACACGCGTTATTGACCGCGTGTTTTTTGTGTGCTATATTTTGTATAGAAAATACTTTATATAACATGACAAAATCAAAAAGAGAAACAGAAATCATCCGTAGTAAAAAAGCAAAATTTACCATATCTGCTGCAGTATGTGCTGCTGAAGACGTACTGAGTAACTGCCTAAAAGAAACCAAAAATCAATTAATTGATTTTAAGTCTTCTCTGATGAACCTTTACACAGAAGTAAACAAAAACACTGACTCAGAACCTGATGTATTGATTAAACTTTCTGAATCCATTACCAATGACTACAAAAAGATTAATGAAATATTACACACAGATGGCCACATGGACCTGGCCCTCAGAGTTCTAAAAGAAAAAGCTAGATTTTTAATAGCGGTACTAGAAACACATATCAAACACATGGTTTCTGTTTAGTTATTAAAATCAAAATTTCAAAAACCCCTGAATATATTTTATTCAGGGGTTTTATTAAATTCAAATATTTGAAAAAAAATAGTTCCGCGCGCGGTCACTATAAAAAAAATCGCCTTACGCAACTTGCATGGCTGGCAGCACCTCACCATTGTTCCACACAATGCTACTTACAAGTTTATTTTCGCCTACCCCTTAAATTTTCATGCATCAGGGTAATGCAATAAAACTATTTTTTTATGTCTGTTTTATATACTATATCGCACCTGCGCATGTTTATGCAAATTTTTTTATTTCATTTCAAATGCGGTATAATGTATGTATGAACATATTCGCATTATTTATTTTATTTGCCGGTTTTATTATCGGACTTGGTGCTGTTACTGTTATCGACTTGCATGGTTTCCTTGGGCGCAAATCTGCATACTGGACAGAAGCCACAACCCGCACACACAAAGTTACTAAACCACTAATATGGGCTGGTATGTTTCTATTTATTATCGGTGGGGCAATGTTGTACCGCGGTGTACCTTTTACTGGGTTTTTACTTTTCCATTTATATTCTGTACCGGTAATGTTGTTAAACGGGGTATTTCTATCTTTCTCTGTCAGTCCGTTTTTACTTAACCGCGAAAAACAAGGTTTATCCAGTCAGCTACTACCCATGTCGTGGCAGTATAAAATAACCGCCAGCTTTATTGTTTCGTTTGTGTCGTGGTGGGGTAACTTGTTTGTAGTGTGTTGGTATATAGCTAGTCATATGGTTTAAATATCAAAAATATATATTATAAAGATGTTATACTGTATATATGCAAACTATATACATCATTCTTATCGTACTTATACTTTGGTCCATCTGGGGCTACTTTGGTTCACGTGTTGAACAGGCCGCCTATCATGTAATATCAAAAAATTCTGATTACGAGGTTAGGGAATACCCCGAACATATCGTGGCAGAAACCACAATAAATTCTTCTTCATTTCGTGGTTCGATGAATTCTGGTTTTTCTATTGTCGCTGGCTATATTTTTGGTGCTAATACAAAAAACACTAAAATATCAATGACAGCCCCCGTTGTTGCACAGTCTAAAACTTCTGAAAAAATTTCCATGACAGCCCCGGTAACAGTAAACATGAACACTGGTTCGAATGTAATTTCTTTTGGTATGCCACGCGCATATACAATGGACACACTTCCTACACCTACAGACCCTCGTGTTAAACTTCGTTTGGTACCGAAACAAAAGGTAGCCGTATTGAATTTTTCTTGGTCCCGTTCTGAAACTCGCGTCGACAAAATGAAAACGAAACTACTTACATACCTTAAACGCGACAACATAGAAGTTCTGGGTAACATTAGTTACGCTGGTTACAATGCACCATGGACACCACCCTGGATGAACCGCAATGAAGTTTTAGTAGAAATAAAATAAATATTTATGAATAAAAAAATGTACATAGCCGGTGGGTGTTTCTGGGGGCTAGAGGACTTGATGCGTACCCAGCCTGGTGTTTTAGACATCACGGCAGGGTATACTGGTGGCACTATTCCTGACCCAACTTACGAAAACCACGCCGCGTTTAATTCGACAGTAACGCGACACGATTTTGCAAAATCGCACGCCGAGGCTATAGAAATAGTTTACGACCCGGCACAAACATCGTTCTGGAAACTGCTGGACTTTTTCTTTCAGATTCATAATCCCACCACACTAAACCAGCAGGGTAACGACATAGGCACGTCATACCGTAGGGCTATTTTCTACCAGGACCAGGACGAACTTAAACAGGCAGGGGACTTTATCAAAATAGTAAACGACTCGAAAAGGTGGCCAAACCCCGTAGTTACCACACTGGAACCTTTTACGATGTTCTATAAGGCCGAAGACTACCACCAGGACTACCTGCAGAAAAACCCCGGCGGGTATACGTGTCACGCGATATATTTTGATAGTTATTTGAAGTAGAAATTGGCTATATTTTAGGCTGTGGAAAGTGTTATTTCAGTGCAAAAAACCGCTGGTTTTTAGGGTTGGTTGGTGGTAGAATGCTAGTATAAATGACTACGAAAAACATCGAAAAAATTTCAAAGCAATTTGATATAAATGCAATTTTTGCACAGTATGTTTTAAGTTGTGTAAAAGGCGAACTAGATAATGTAAAAATAGAATCACTAATTAAAAATAAGGCAAAACCATTTGTAAAATGGGTTGGTGGTAAACGTCAATTACTGAAACAATTTAAAGATTTAGGTCTTTACCCACCGACTGGCTTTGATGTATTAAAAAATACTTATTACGAACCTTTTGTTGGCGGTGGTGCCGTATTTTTTGATTTACTTCCCAAAAGAGCAGTTCTGTCAGATATGAACAAAGAACTTGTAACTACTTATAATGTAATTAAAAACAATGTTGAAAATTTAATAAAGTCATTAAAAAAGCATAAACACAACAAAGAATATTTTCTAAAGATTCGTTCACAAAAAATAGAAAAACTTTCTGATTTACAAATTACATCTCGTTTTATTTATTTAAACAGAACTTGTTTCAATGGTATGTATCGCGTAAATAGAAATGGAGAATTTAATGTTCCATTTGGTGATAATAAAAATCCATTAATTTGTGATGAGGAAAATTTAAAGAAAGTTTCTCTTGTCCTTAAGAATGTTTCAGTGGTTCATGAAGATTATAAAAATGTACTAAAGAAAGCAAAGAAAGGGGATTTCATATACTTTGATCCACCATATTACCCTATAAACAAAACTTCTTCATTTACTTCCTACACCCCAGATGCATTTTTAGAAAAAGAACAAATTGAACTTAGAGACACCTTTGTGGAATTAAACAAACGCGGTTGTTTTGTGATGCTTTCAAACTCAGACACACCTTTTATAAACAAAATTTATTCAGAAATTAAAGATAAAAAAGTGAA
>CAIQAW010000011.1 GCA_903869875.1 Candidatus Nomurabacteria bacterium
GAAGAAAAAGCTCGTGGTATTACTATCGCGCTTTCACACAACGAGTACGAAACACCTACTCGTCACTACGCACACATCGACGCCCCAGGCCACGCCGACTACATCAAAAACATGATTACCGGTGCAGCTCAAATGGACGGTGCAATCATTGTGGTTGCAGCAACTGATGGTGCAATGCCACAAACTCGTGAACATATTCTTCTTGCAAAACAAGTTGGTGTTCCAAAAATTATCGTTTTCCTAAACAAATGCGACATGGTAGATGACCAAGACATGATCGAACTTGTTGAAGAAGAAATCCGTGAAATCCTTACAAAGAATGGTTTCGACGGTGCAAACACACCTGTTATCCGTGGTTCAGGCCTTAAGGCTCTTGAATCTGCAGACAACAATGATCCATGGGCACAAAAAGTTATGGAACTAGTAAACGCATTGGATACATACATTCCTGTACCAGAACGTGACCTAGACAAACCTTTCCTTATGCCTATCGAAGACGTTTTCTCAATCGAAGGACGTGGAACAGTTGTTACAGGTAAAATCGAACGCGGTATCGTAAAGGTTGGTGAAGAAGTTGAAATCGTTGGTATTAAGGACACTGTTAAAACAACAGTTACTGGTATCGAAATGTTTAACAAGTCACTATCTGAAGGTATGGCAGGCGACAACGCTGGTATACTACTACGCGGTATCAAAAAAGAAGATATTGCCCGTGGTCAAGTTCTATCAAAAACTGGTACAGTTACTCCTCACTCAGAATTTGAATGTGAAGTTTACGTACTTAAGAAAGAAGAAGGCGGACGTCATACTCCATTCTTCAAGGGTTACAAGCCACAATTCTACATCCGTACAACAGATGTAACTGGCGACGTAGAACTTGCAGCTGGAACTGAAATGGTTATGCCTGGCGATACAGCAAATCTTTCTGTTAAACTCGTTACTCCTGTTGCTCTAGAAGACAAAATGCGCTTCGCTATTCGTGAAGGTGGCAAAACTGTTGGTGCAGGTGTTATTACCAAGATCATCAAATAAATAAACGACCAAACTCGTTCATTATATGTCAACAAAAACTACAAAAACTAAAGAAGGTGAAGCAAAGCTTCGTATTCGCGTACGCGCATATGAAAGTAAGATACTCGACACCTCAGTAAAAACCATCATCGACACAGCGTTACGAAACGATGCCGTTGTTGTTGGTCCGGTACCATTACCGACTGAAATCAAGAAGTACACAGTTAACCGTTCTCCGTTTATTTACAAAAATTCACGTGAACAGTTTGAAATGCGTACTCATAAACGAATGATTGAAATCCTGAACCCTACAAAGGCTACTATGGACGCACTTTCTTCAATCAATCTACCTCATGGTGTTGATGTTGATATAAAGATGCTCTAAATCGGTTCTTTTACAGATTCGACCAGATTATTAGAACTAATTATGTACCAGTATCATGCTGGGCATGATGTAAGTTTACAGTGGACAGTGAACAGTGGACAGTGAAATGCAATTGTATTTTTCTGTAAACTGTAAACTTTAAACTTTTTAACTCGCATCACGTCCGTGTGATGCTCGGTACCTCTAATATATGAAATTTTTACTAGGAACAAAACAACAGATGACCCAATTCTTTGCGGAAAACGGTCATGTGTTTCCGGCTACCGTGGTGTCACTATCACCGGTTGTCGTTACTGCATTAAAGACAGTAGCAGAGAACGGTTACTCTGCAGTTCAGGTTGGTTTCGGTACATCACGCCCAGCGTTACGTACTAAGGCAGAACTTGGACACTCAAAAGAACCATACAAAGTTATTCGAGAATTTCGTTTAGAAGCAGACCCAACATTTGCCATCGGGGACACTATCGACCCAACACTATTTGACCTTGGTCAGAAAGTTGCGGTGTCAGGTATATCTAAAGGTAAAGGTTTCCAAGGTGTTGTTAAACGCCATGGTTTCTCTGGAGGACGTCGTTCACACGGTCAGAAACACTCTGAACGCGAACACGGTTCTATAGGTGGAGGTCTACGTACACGCGTGCCTAAGGGTATGCGCATGGGCGGACGTATGGGTACAGACCGTATTACGGTTAAAAACCTACAAGTCCTACACATAGATACAGCTGCAAACGAAATGTACATAAAGGGTGCAATACCAGGTCGACGAGGAACACTACTAGAAATCATAGGTTAATTATATGGAAGCAACATTATACACAGCAGGTGCATCTAAAGGCGCAAGTCTTACAGTACCTGAAGCAATATTCGGGCTTCCATGGAACAGTGACTTGGTACACCAAGTTTCTGTAGCCATGATGGCCAATGCGCGACCAACAGTTGCTGACACCAAGGACCGAAGTGAAGTTCGTGGTGGAGGTAAAAAACCTTGGAAGCAAAAAGGTACAGGACGTTCTCGTCACGGTTCATCTCGTTCGCCAATTTGGCGCCACGGTGGTGTAACACACGGACCACTTTCAGCTAAAGATTATTCTCAAAAGATTAATCGTAAGATGAAAACAAAAGCATTGTTTACCGTACTTTCTCGCAAGTTCAAAGATGGGGAAATAATATTTGTTAACCCACTGGACATGAAGTCTATCAAAACCAAAGATGCGTTTACAGTTCTTTCAGGACTAGCAACTGCAACAGGTAAAGATCGTCTTTCAACAAAAAGAAAAAATACAGCACTTATGGTACTTCCTGCACGTAATGCCACAGTTGAAAAGAGTTTCAAAAACCTTCCTCAACTATTGGTAGACCAATTGAAGGACATCAGTGTGGTTGATGTTTTACAGAAGAAATATCTTATTATTGTAGATCCTACTAATGCATTTGCATTCTTAGAGAGTAAGCGAACATAATTATATGGCTACTAAAAAAACAACAACAAAAGAAATAAAGCCTGTAGCTGAAAAAGTAGCAAAGTCTTTAATTGGTAAAATACTAGTTACTGAAAAAACTACTGCTATGGCAGACAAAAACCAGTACACATTTGATGTTGCAAAAAATGCGACAAAAAATGAAATCAAGAAATTGATTGAAAAAATGTACAAAGTTAAGCCTATTTCAGTCAACACCTTGCGTGTAAAACCAAAAGCGGTTTTCATGAAAGGTCATATGGGTACACTTAAGGGTACTAAAAAAGCGGTCGTAACATTGAAAAAAGGCGACAGTTTGCCCCTAAGTCAATAATAGAAAAAAGTCATGAAATCATACAAACCAACAACTCCTTCACGGAGAAACATGCTGACAATCAATTATCGTGAAGTGCTTTCAACCGACACTCCTCTAAAATCTTTAACAAAAGGTTTTACTCGAGCACACGGACGAAATAACCTCGGACGTATTACAACTCGCCACAAGGGCGGTGGTAACAAGCGTCGTTATCGAGCAATTGATTTCAAATACGACAAAGTAAATATTCCAGCGAAGATTACTTCGGTAGAATACGATCCAAACCGTACATCATTTATATCTCTTGCAGTATATGCAGACGGTGTAAAAAGATACGTGTTAACACCCAAGTCAATAAAGGTAGGCGACACATTTATAGTGTCAGCTGACGCCCCATTGACTGCTGGTAACAGACTTCCACTACGCGTAGTACCTGTTGGTACCTACGTATACAACGTGGAAATCAAAGCCGGTGGTGGTGCTAAGATCGCTCGCTCAGCGGGTAACTACGCCCAGGTAGTGGCAAACGATAACGGTTACACCCTTATCAAACTACCATCATCAGAAGTTCGTAAAGTTCGCGAAGAATGCTTTGCCTCTATAGGTGAAGTTTCAAACGAAGAAAACAAACTACGCAACTACGGTAAGGCTGGACGCAGTCGATGGAAGGGTATACGCCCAACTGTCCGCGGTTCAGCCATGAACCCAGTTGACCACCCATACGGTGGAGGTGAAGGTGCTCAAGGACGCGGAACCAAACGACCGAAAACCATGTGGGGTAAGGTTACAGGTGGACGCAAAACCAGAACACCAAAGAAATATTCAAACATCTTTATCGTCTCACGACGCGCAAAGAAGAAGAAATAATTTTAACAAAAAACCCCTTACTATGTAGGGGTTTTTTGTTGCTATAATATGTATTGACAAATATGTATAAATAGAGTAATATAATAAAAAATTATTTCAATCTAAATACCATGCAGTATAAAAATTTGACCACTAAATTAGGAAACTTGTACAGAAAAAGAGACGGAAAACTTGCTGTTTTACAAGAAAAAATCGAAGGTACTGAGTCTTTTAACGAGCTAGTTGAAAAAGTAGAACTTACAAAGGGCGTAAATGCTTTTGTGTTTGTTGCATTGAAATCAGAAGGCCAAGGTGATTCTGAAAGTATTGTAAAAAAAGCGATACTAAGTGTTGGTGACTTTACGATTACCTCAATGAGCGGAGGGTTAAAAGTTACGATTTTAGAAGATAGAATCAAAGGATTTAAAACTACTAAAATGCGTACTGTTAAACCTATCGCTAGAAAAGCAACTTCCAAAAAGGATGACGAAGTAAAACAAAATCCTGCAAATTCAAATTCAAACCAAACCCAAAATTCCGTTATGTCAGAAGAAGTTAGAACAAAGAGAAAGTACACGAAAAAAAGTGTAGAAGAAAAAAATCGTGCAGCCTTTAGGCCTAAACGACCTTACACAAAAAAAGCAAAAAAGGCCGCTGCAAAAAAAGTAGTTAAAAAGATTGCACCTAAAAAGGCAGTTAAAAAAACCACTAAAAAAGCTGCAAAAAAGGTAGTCAAAAAAACCTCATCTAAGAAAGAGATAAATACTTTTGTCCAGGTAAACACCAAACTAATAAATGACCTTTTTGCATCTTTCCGGAACAAGAATGTCATGCGAAATATCGTTGCTGATTTGGTAGAAAACTTACCCGCAAAAAGTAGAACTATTTTGTTTGCAAAGTACGGTTACAGCAAAATGACTGAAGATGATAAAGTTGCATTAAAACTCGGCCATCGAGTTGCGTCTATTACTAAAAAATAGGCATAAATTGCTTCAGTATTTTTAAACCCCCCCTATCGGTAAACGATAGGGGTTTTTGTATTAAATTTTGGGTGTTTTTCCGGTATCCCCAGCTTATCCCCATGTTTAAATATTGACCCTATATTAAACGCTTGACTTTGTTTAAGTTTTCGTATAGTCTATCACTTGTATTCATTGATAACTGCATCCCGTCCTGCACACCCATTTGGGGTCTTTAGTGTCAGAGACGGAAGTATAAAAAGTCAAATGTTTACATAACACCAGCGGTGGTGGCGTGTAGACAGTACATAATCATCATATGCCTAACGGCCGGTGATGGTTAGCAAATTTCCTAATAGGAAATTAAGAGCGTACGGCGGATGCCTTGACTATCTATGGCGATGAAGGACGCGGACTAGCGGCGAAACGTTTCGGGGAGGTGCTAATCAACCTTTGATCCGGGAATATCCGAATGGGGAAACCTTGTAGAGTAACCCTCTACAGCTATACAGCTTGACTGTATATCGCATACCCTGGGAAGTGAAACATCTCAGTACCAGGAGGAAAAGAAAACAATGTCGCAAGACAATATTTCCTAAGTAGCGGCGAGCGAAAAGGAAAGAGCCCAAACCGGTCCAAAATGAAGCACATATATTTCGTGTATTTAATTACTGAAATATGTTTGCTTCATTTTGGACCGGGGTTGTAAGATGACAACGTCAATTTATTGAGAAGAGTCAAAAATTGTGTTTATAGATGAAGTTGCTGGAAAGCAACGCCACAGACGGTGATAGCCCTGTAATCGAAATAAACATAACTCTTTTGTTGTTATTCTTGAGTAGTTCAGGACATGAATAGCTTGAACGAATCCACCAGTACTAACTGGTAAGGCTAAATACATAGATAGATCGATAGTGAACTAGTACCGTGAGGGAAAGGTGAAAAGAACCCCGAAAGGGGAGTGAAATAGACCTGAAACCGTATGCTTACAAGGAGTCAGAGCGGTGTATTTATACACCGTCATGGCGTGCCTATTGAAGAATGAGCCAACGAGTTTAGTTATGTTGCTGGCTAAGTGGAAACCCCACGGAGCCCAAGGGAAACCAAGTGTTAATAGCGCGAAAAAATAGTAGTATAACTAAGACCCGAAACCAAGTGAGCTACCCATGAGCAGGATGAAGGTATCAGAAATGGTACTGGAGGTCCGAACCGGTTGCCCGTTCAACAGCATCGGATGACTTGTGGGTTGGAGTGAAAAGCTAATCGAACTTGGTAATAGCTGGTTCTCTCTGAAATAGCTTTAGGGCTAGCGTACATCGTACCCGCTGGGGGTAGAGCACTGGAAGATTTCGACAGGGAGCAATCTCGCGACATCTATCAACCTCCGAATACCAGCGATTAAGTAATGTGCAGTTAGACGATGGGGGCGAAGCTCCATACGTCGAAAGGGGAACAGCCCAGACCTTTGGTTAAGGTCCCTAAATCATAGTTAAGTGCATCTTAAGGAGGTGATATTTCTCCGACAATGAGGATGTTGGCTTAGAAGCAGCCATCATTTAAAGAAAGCGTAACAGCTCACTCATCAAGAGATTTCGCACCGAAAATAATCGGGGCTAAACTATGTACCGAAACTAAGGATGCGATACGACCTTCGGGAAGTATTGCGTGGTAAGAGAGTATTCCACTCAGCGTTGAAGCCAAAGGGGCGACCCATGGTGGAGCGTGTGGAAGTAAGAATGTTGGCACAAGTAACCGCAAGGAGGGTGAGACCCCCTCCCGCCGAAAGATCAAGGTTTCCAAAGCAATGACAATCAGCTTTGGGTTAGTCGGTCCTAAGGAGATGGCGACAGCCGAATTCGATGGACGCATGGTTAATATTCCATGACTTCTGTTATATGCGATGAAGGGACGAAGGGTAGTATGAAGAGCAGATTATTGGATTTCTGTTTATGGTGTGAATGTGGGGGTTAGGAAAATCCGGTCCCTGGTCGTAATAGACAACATGTAAGCACAGTATAAAGGTTGGGGTTCGCCCTGATCAATTCTTCAAAGCACGCTTCCGAGAAAATCTTCTAAGCTTAATATAATAGAAACCGTACCGCAAACCGACACAGGTGATCAGGTCGAGTAGACCAAGGCGAACGAGTGAGAGGTCTTCAAGGAACTCGGCAAAAAAGCATCCGTAACTTTGGAATAAGGATTGCCCATAGCAATATGGGCCGCAGCGAAAGTTTCTCTGGCAACTGTTTATCAAAAACACAGCTCCCTGCGAACTCGTAAGAGGATGTATAGGGGGTGACGCCTGACCAATGCCAGAAGGTTAACTACCGACGGTGAGATTATCTCAAGCTGTTGGTATAAGCCCTGGTGAATGTCGGCCGTAACTATAACGGTCCTAAGGTTTTGCTTCTAATAAAATTGGAAGCAAAATAAAAGGACTGTTATAAGGCAACATTGATAAACAAAAACATTAAGGTATCGCTACCTAATCTAACTATATGCTTTAAAATCTGTGTATGAAAAATACTAAGAATGGCTACTACTAAGGTTTTATGCTACCATAGGTAATATGAAGTCTAGTAAAAAAGTAGTTCATGCAGACAAAAAGCAGGAAAGACTAAATCCGCAATGGATTGTTGGTTTTACTGATGGAGAGGGATGTTTTACAGTAGGCATAATCAAAAACACCACAACCAAAACAGGTTGGCAGGTGTTTCCTGAATTTGTCATTTCTCAAGGTGAGAAAAGTAAAAACGTCCTTTTACAAATACAAGAGTTTTTCTCTTGTGGAATAGTAAAAATCAACAGACGCAACGATACTCACCGCGAACACATGTATAGATACTGTGTTCGTTCGATAAAAGAACTAAATGATAATATCATTCCTTTCTTTGAAAAGTATCCGATGCATACTAGTAAACAAAACGATTTTATTCTTTTTAAAAAAGTTGTACAAATTATGTACACCGATTCAAAAAGAGATGAGCATTTTGTAAAACGAGTATCCAAAATAATTTCTTTGATGAATACAAAGAAAAAACGCAGAATTTAGAATCCCTAGAGACCATACGTTAGACTCTGATAGAAATATCAGGGAAGATAGAGTCCGTACTTTATGGCGACATAAAGCTAACATAATAGAGCGAAGTACCTTGTCGGGTAAGTTCCTACGCGCACGAATGGCGTAATGACTGGAGAACTGTCTCGAAGACTTGCTCGGTGAAAATACAATATCGGTGAAGATGCCGATTACCTGCAGTTAGACGAAAAGACCCCGGAAGCTTTACTGCAACTTGATATTGAGCATACGCGACCACTGCGTAGCATAGATGGGAGAGGTTATACGTACGATTTCGGTTGTACGGTACTCGTCAGTGAAATACCATTCTTTGTTTGTGTATGTTCTAATCTGTACGGCAAAAACGTACGGAGACAGTATCTGGTGGGTAGTTTGACTGGGGCGGTCTCCTCCTAAATTGTAACGGAGGAATTTATTAAGGTTAGTTAGGCGCGAATGGAAACCGTGCCGATAGTGCAAGGGCATAAACTAGCTTAACTGTAAGAGGTACTTCTCGAGCAGACACGAAAGTGGAACCTAGTGAACCGACGGTTCGTGTTAGACGCGGCCGAAGATTAATGGATAGAAGCTACTCCGGGGATAACAGGCTAGTTCCGCCTAAGAGTTCATATCGACGGCGGAGTTCGGCACCTCGATGTCGGCTCACCTTATCCTGGTGGTGGAGAAGCTACCAAGGGTTTGGCTGTTCGCCAATTAAAAAGGTACGCGAGCTGGGTTCAAACCGTCTAGGATGCAAGGGCATAGGTGACAGGTTACAGGTGATAGAAAAATGCAGTAATGCATCTACTACAACCCATAACCTACAACCTATAACCTTGTTTTCTGGACCCGTTTGAACCCGAGGGATTACACTGTTGGAGACAATATGTAATCGTTAGACATCACATCACGGCGGATATATACAGTAATGTATTATATTGCAATTCAACTTATATCGGTAAAACCCCATGCGGGTAATACCGAGGGAAGAGAAATCACCCGTAGAGACTAAACGTTGAAACACTCAATATGATGAGTGTATATTATAGTCCGATCCCTTTAGTAATAAAGGTTCTAGTATATGGTTGTTAGGAAATCGTACCCCTAACACATAACGCCCATATACCGGAAGTAAAACATAGATGCGTGAGACAGGTTGGTCTCCTATCTACTGCAGGCGTTGATTCTTGAGAAGATCTGCCCTTAGTACGAGAGGACCGGGGTGGACGAATCTCTGGTGTACCGGCTCTTGCGCCCGCAGGACCGCCGGGTAGCTAAATTCGGAATGGATAACCTCTGAAAGCATCTAAGAGGGAAGCCAACTTCAAGATAAGGAATCGATTGAGAACCCTGAGAGATGATCAGGTTGATAGGCACTATGTGGAAGCGCAGTAATGCGTTGAGCAAAGGTGTACTAATTGTTCGATTCCTATTAGGAAATTTGCGAATAATGTTGAAAATGACTTTTTATACAAGCAGGCATGAATGCTTTGTTCTGGTGATTTGAGAGAGGGGTCACACCTCTTCCCATTCCGAACAGAGAAGTTAAGCTCTCTTCTAGCGATGATACTCTTTATTGGGGAAAGTAGCTTTTCGCCAGAACTAAGCATTTATGCAAACCAGTGAATACAATCAAAAAACCCGCATAGTTTACTATATGGGTTTTTTGATTTGTATTTTTTTTCAAAAAGACTTCTCGATATGTGCAACTAAGCGCGACTAATTTTTTTATTTTTGTTATACTACACACATGTCATGGTCAGCGCGTAGACAACTTGTAGTTATATTTTTAGTGCTTATCTTTGTTGGTGGGCCGGTTTCGTATTTCTTATACAAAACTTTTTCCCGTCCACCTATATGTTTTGATAATAAAAAAAATGGCGACGAAGCAGGTATAGACTGTGGGGGTAGTTGCAGTTTATTCTGCCCACAACAAAAGTCTGACCCATTAGTACTATGGAGCCGTTTCCAACGTGTTACAGACCGTGTGTACAACGTAGTCGCCTATATAGAAAACCAAAACTCTGACGCAGTGGCTATAGATGTACCATATACATTTACACTTTACGATGCGCAAAACATACCCATTGCTACACGCACTGGCACAACTTTTATAAACCCAAATGGCAGACAACCTATATTTGAAAGCGGTATTGATGTAGGTAAAAAAGTTCCAGCTTTTGTACGTTTCGTTTGGAACGCTGTACCTGCGTGGCACAAAACTTCAATAAACTCAGGAATACTACCAGTAGAAATAGGTAGTGTGCGTGCAACAGACATAGACACACTACCGCGTGTAACTAGTCGTATAACAAACCGTGGTACAGCTACATTACCGCCAGGTGAAGTTATAATTTTCGTATACGACGAAGAAGACAATGTACGTGCTTTTTCTAAAACATTACTTGACCCATTAATATACAACCAAACTCAACCCGTTGTTTTTTCTTGGCCGCAAGGTTTCGGTACAGGTACTTTTAGGTACCAACTAATTCCAGTTATCAATGCTACAACTTTAAACCCAAACAACTATGCAAAGTAGACTACGTGGTATCGACTGGGTTATGGTTTTAGCAATTCTACCTATTATGGTTGCGGGTTTGGTTAGTATGCGTAGCCTTACCACAACTACAAACTTTTTTAGCCACCAGTTAATATGGATAAGTATTTCTTTTGCTGTTTTCTTTTTGGCCAGTCAGGCAGACTTTCGTTTCTTAAAAAGAAGCGACATTTTGGTACGTATATTCCTTGTTCTAGCAAGTTTACTTTTACTTTTGTTTTTAGTTAGTAAAAGCGTTAACGGTGCAACCAGTTGGTTTCAGTTGGGTGGGGTAGCGTTTCAACCGGTAGACATGATGAAGCTGGCGGTTATTATTATTTTGGCCAAATATTTTTCTCGTAGGCATGTTGAAATAGCTCAGTGGAAGCATTTATTTATTTCCGGCCTATACGCATTTATACCTTTTATGTTGGTTTTCTTGCAACCAGACTTTGGTTCAGCAATGATAATAGGTGTTATATGGTTCGGTATGTTACTGGTGTCTGGGTTGGGCCGTAAACAACTTCTGATTGTGCTATCTATAGCCGCAGTGTTGTTTGCATTTTTGTGGGTAGGGGTATTTAAGCCATACCAAAAAGCCCGTATTTTAAACTTTATAAACCCATCTGCAGATGTACGTAAAACAGGCTATAACGCCCTACAGTCGACCATAGCCGTCGGTTCTGGGCAGTTTGTCGGCAAGGGCGTTGGTTATGGTACACAGAGTCGTTTACAGTTTTTACCTGAACACGAAACAGACTTTATATTTGCAGCTTTTGCCGAAGAATGGGGTTTTGTAGGGGCAGTATTGTTGCTGTTGCTTTACGGTATTATTTTCTGGCGTATATATGACACAGCCACAAAAGGCGAAACAAATTTCGAAGTATTGTTCGGTGTAGGTGTGGCCATATATTTACTAACACATATTATTATAAACATCGGCATGAATATCGGCATAATGCCGGTAACGGGTATACCACTACCTCTAATGAGTTACGGTGGTTCGCATTTAGTTACAGAAATGTTGGCACTAGGGTTGTTGTCGTCAACACGTCGTTATGCACGTGCAACACACCGCAGTAGTATGACAACTATGTTAGTAGGTGGTGTGTAATTAAATATAAATATGAACACTGAAATAAATTTAAAAATTTTCAATACATTACATAGCTTGGCTTTTCATTATGCATGGTTCGACAAACTTGTTATTTTTCTTTCAAACAATTTTGGCTATCTGTTAATCATTGTTTGTTTTGTGTATTTGCTTTTTCGCCATATAGACCCGTCTGACAAACATACAATTATAAACTGGCAAACACCACACCCGGTGCTACGCCGCCGTATTAAGGAGATTATATTTATTTTCGGTGGGGCAGGGTTTTCTTGGTTGTTAGTTACTGGACTGAAGGATCTTTTTGTAAACCCTCGTCCATTTATACTATACCCAAGTATTGAAACTTTGTTTCGTTTTGGTTCGTTTGAATCTTTTCCATCGGGCCACTCGGCATTCTATGCTGCATTAGCTGTGTCTATATTTGCATACCACCGTCGGGCAGGTATATGGTTTGCGGTAGGGGCTGTTGTTATAGGCGTGTCGCGTGTTATAGCTGGGGTGCATTTTCCATTAGACGTATTGTTTGGTTTTATATTCGGGGCATCAGTAGCCACACTAGTCTATGCCACATTCCGGGCACTAGCTAAACGCTATAAAAAACAAGTAGATTTTGTATTTGAAAAGCTATAAACCCTTATTTTGCAAGGTTTTAATAACTATTGACTTTATATACAAATAGGTGTATAATACAGATAGAAAATAGTAACCCTCTCGCTATATTCCGACTTGTTAAAACAGAGAGAATTTTCATAATTTAATAAATAATATTTGTCATGGCAAAAAAAGTCACAGGCGAAGTCCTGAATCAGAATTACGAACTTCAAGTAAAGTTCAATGAGTTGTATCGTCAGATCAATCAAAATAACGGTTACCCGTTTGTTTTTGAAAACCTCTTATCACATCTGCAAGATGCAGTTGAAGGTAAGTTTAAAAACGATGAAGCAACTACTGTTAAATTGGTTGGTAATCACGAAATTAATACCGACATAACACCTAACATGCCTTTTGATGGAGCAAAAATTGAAAAGCATGGTAGAGCCGGTAAAATTGTTTTAGATTTTAGTAAGATAAATTTATATTTATCTGAAAAACAAAAAACTGGCTCTATCATTGGACACGATCTGCGAAAGGAATTGGAAGGTAAAAAGGCTATGAACGCTTGTGTTCTGGACTACCTTTTAGCTAACCCACACCTTATTCCGGAAGATTGGAAGAAAGATTCAAAAGGAAATACACGTTTTATTTTCTTCTGGGGTACAATTTTCCGCGACACCGACGCCTTCCTGTTTGTTCGTTACCTGTACTGGGACGGCGGCGAGTGGCAGTCGTACTACGGTTGGCTCGGCAGCAACTGGGGTGTCAACGACCCGGCTGCTGTTTCCGCAAGTTAAGCACTCGTGACTTTGGTCTATGGACTTTTAGTACTTAGACCTTTGTCCTAAATCCGAATTTTTTATAAAATTCGGATTTTTTTGTTATACTACAAATGGGAATAGGCGAATCTGTATACGACTAAGGTTATATACTGCCGAAACCAGTATCCATATGTGCAGAGTATGGTAAATCAAGATTTGCTATAGCGTCAGATATGCAGAAACTTCAAAAAATGAAGATACTTGGTATGTCATAGTGGGTAATTATGATTACGAATAATATACAGTAATATTTTTTACAAATACAAGTATTAAATATGCAGTGGAATAGATGCTATGACATACGATTCCGCAACACCAACGACAACCTGTATGTTCGTTACCTGTACTGGAACGACGGCAAGTGGCAGTCGAACTACAATTGGCTCGACAACAACTGGAATGTCAACAACCCGGCTGCTGTTTCCGAAACTTTCTTCATTTCTCCTTCGTTATATTGCGGGGGAGTTTTTATTTTTGCACTACAAAAATCATGTCGGAATATTTTTAATCGCTAGAGCGATGAGAAGTTTCCGATGTCTTTGATAGTTGTCCGTTCCAGCCACCAAGCATTTTACCAACAATATGTATATTTTCGGAAATGGTAATATATTTCTTATTATCTAAAGATTTTACTTCCCACAGCACCATCAGCAGTATTTTCAATGTATCTATTTTACGTATTGCCTGTTGTACATATGGCAGTTTGTTTTCTTTTCGTAGAAAGCTAGCAACTGATATAGATTCTATTGCTTCGATAAACAACATATCTATCCGTGCACCTAATGTGTATTTGTGTATTTTATCTAGTTTCTGGTAGTAACTAACCCACAATATATAAGACCTTTTTAACTCTGTTAAGACTGGTAAAATCGTCGGGGGGGGGGGGGTA
>CAIQAW010000012.1 GCA_903869875.1 Candidatus Nomurabacteria bacterium
ATTTGGAAAACTTTTTAATAAAGTTTCTGAAAAAGCAGTTAAAATAAAACTGTATAAAAAGGCAACAGACGTACCTAAACCGATTAGGGTGTCCATGTTTGCATAACCAGTACGTAAAAACCTATAGAAACCTTGTAAATATGGTTTACCGACAACAAACAAAACATATGTAGCCATTATAGGTAATAAATGATGAAAAAATTCACCCCAAATTATTGGCATATCTGAAACATATTTAAATTGTGCCAAAATATCCCAGGACATAATAAACACACTAACAATAGCAAGTGGAATTGCCGACATGACTTTATTTTTCATGTCTTTTATTTCAGATAATTTTTCTAACTTTGACTGATTAAGTCCGAGGTGTTCGGCGTGATCACTTTCACTCATACCCATTTCGCCAGCTGACATGTTTTTCATATCATGTGCTTTTGACAATAGTGGCACAACTACAGAATAACCAAGTGGCTCGATTTTTTTAGAAAGATTCTCAATATTTATTTTTGATTGATCAAAAGAAATTTTAGCTGTCTCTGTTGCATAATTAACCTCCACTAAATCTACCCCATCAGTTTTTTTGAAAGTTTTTTCTATAACATGTGCACAACTGGCACAATGCATACCTTTTATTTTGTACGTGTTTTGGGTAGTCATAGTATTATTGCATATTATAGATTTTTAAAAGTTCTTTTATTGCTCCATCTTTGTCGTTTTTAACCTGTTCAACTAAACATGTTTCTAAGTGGCCCTTAAGTAACTCTTTACGGGTACTTTGCAACAGACCTATTACACTATCGATTTGCTGTATTACTTCTGGACAATACCGCCCATCTATAATCATTGTTGAAACTTTCGACAAACTACCACTAGCCATATTTACTAATTTTATTGATTTATTGTTAATGTCGCCATGTTTATGCTTATGTTCGTGTTTATTTACCATATACCCTATGGTATAGGGTATGCAAAACAAAGTCAATAGTATAATTTAAAAAACGCTTTTTACGTTTTTATTTTTTTATAAATATTTTCTCGATTGGTTTTTTGAAGAATACAGATATACGTATAGCTAAAGACAATGCTGGGTCGTAGTTACCTTTTTCTATCATAAGTATAGTTTGTCTGGTAACCCTTAGTTTCTTCGCTAGTTGTACCTGGGTTAAAGACTGCTTCATGCGCAAGTCGCGCACTATGTTTGGTAGTTTAAAAGCCATAAATTATACCTTAGACCAGTTAACCAAGTCGTTGTAAGACACTTCCCCACACAGGGTTTGACCTGTTTTAGTATTTATAAAAAAAGGCAAACCACCGCAGTTGTTTTCTTTGTCTAACTGTTCAACACGGGCCATGTTTTCTTTGTTATGCCAAACTTCGAAACGGGCAATAGTAACACCTTCAACTTGTTCAAGTCTTTTAGACATTTCCTGCATACGAATACAGTGTTCGCATTCAAGACCAAAATATTCTTCTAGATATGGTTGCATATAATACATTATATCAAAAAGTTTTAACATTAGCCCATAATAAAAATCCCTTGCGGGATTTTTATATAAAACTATTTAGCTTTTGTAATGCGTGAAAGTCGTGACTTACGGCGAGCTGCTGTGTTCTTAGATATAACACCGCGCTTTGCTGCTTTGTCTATAGCTGAAAAAGCTGACGAAAGAATTTTCTTTGTATCGCCTTTTGTAGCAACAGTTTTTTCAACTGTTTTTATTGATTCTTTAACGGCTTTTTTATTACGGTCGTTTACTGCCTTTTTACGGGTAGAAACACGTACCGCTCGTTTTGCTGATCTGGTTATTGGCATATGGACAACTATACTACAAAATGGCTTTTTTGCAAGCCCCCACACCTATATTTTCAGATTATGTTTTATAGGTGTTTATATGATTTAAAAATATAGGCGTAGGGGCAAGTGTTTACATATTTATATACCGAGCCGTATTCTGCTATACTGTACCCATGATAGCCAGTATTCGTGGAACAGTTTTACATAAAAATGACAATGCCGTGGTGGTAGACGTTAACGGTGTTGGGTATTTAGTGCGCACCACTACCAAAACACTGGCAGAAACAGCCGAGTCTAGCGATGTTTTTTTCTATACATACCTGGCTGTTCGTGAACAAGCCCTGGACCTATATGGTTTTACCTCACACCCAGAACTGATAATGTTTGAAACCTTACAACTAGTTTCTGGTATTGGCCCCAAGTCTGCACTGTCTATACTAGACGCAGTTGATGTAGAAACACTGGCAACAGCCATAACAAACAATGACGCCAGTTACCTAAATGGTATAACAGGCCTGGGTAAAAAAACCGCAGAAAAAATAGTACATGAACTAAAAGACACTGCCCTACCTATAGCTGGTAAAACCATTAAAGAAACCGGCCCAGAAAACGACGCCCTACTAGCACTAGTATCACTTGGCTACAATGAACGCGACGCCCGCGACGCATTAAAAGAAATACCTAAAGACAAAAACACAAGCACACGAGTAACCGAGGCACTTAAATTACTAGGAAGCAAATAAGTTTTTAAATTATGCCCGAACTACCTGAAGTTACAACAACTACAAATGGACTACAGAGAATATTGCCCGGTTTAAAAATTACCGCGGTTTGGACAGACCTAGCCCGCGACACTGTTTCTAGACCAGATTTTTTACATACAATAAAAAGTAAAAAGTTTTTTAAAAACTTTGAAAAAAATGTTGTTGGTGCAAAAGTTATAAATGTAGAAAGACGTGCTAAAAACATTTTAGTAAACCTAAATAACGGCCACACAATACTGATGCACTTGAAAATGACCGGCCACATTATGGTGGGCCAGTACGAATATAATAAAAAGGACAATAAATGGAGTGTACATAAAGACGAAAAGAACACTGCCCTACACGACCCATATAACAGGTTTATACATTTTGTGTTTACCCTTTCTAATGGCAAGAACATGGTGTTTTGCGATTCACGTAAGTTTGGAAAAATAACACTAGTCACAACAGAAGGTGCGCATGACACTATACATTTAAAAGGCATGGGCCCAGAACCACTAAACAAAGATTTTACTTTTAAAGACTTTGAAAATATTTTACTAAAAAAGAAAAACGGTAAAATTAAAATTACCTTAATGGACCCCAAGGTTATAGCCGGCATTGGTAACATATATTCAGACGAAATGCTTTGGGCGGCAGACATACACCCCCTGTCTAGCATATCTAAAATACCTGAAAAGCCACTAAAAAAACTTTACGCAGAAATGAAAAAGGTTTTAGAAAAAGGTATAGACTTTGGTGGCGACTCGATGAGCGACTACCGTAACGTAGACGGCAAAAGGGGTGAATTCCAAAACAAACATAATGCATACAGAAAAAACAAAGAACTGTGTGGCAAAGCTGGTTGTGGTGGTACAATAACAAAAACAATAACAGCGGGTAGAAGTGCACATTTTTGCAATAAACATCAAATACTATATACCCCGCAGTAGAACTTCTTCGTTAATTATATAATTGCATTTCTATTGTTGGTAAAAGTTTCACTACGGGGTATAATTAATACATATGGCTGAAGAAAAAAAAG
>CAIQAW010000013.1 GCA_903869875.1 Candidatus Nomurabacteria bacterium
ACCCTTGGTTTCTTCTTCTATTTCAGCGGCGATTATGGCCTTGGCTTGGTCTTTTAATTCCTGGGTTAGAACTTGTTCGCCCACCAATGCAACAATGGCTTGTTTGGTTTTAGTAGACAAGTCACTGTTTTTTATTTTTTCTAAATATTGTTCAGATGTTTCCATATTTTTATTCTATCATATTGAAAAACATAATAAAACAGCATTTTTCTAAATATGCTGTTTTATATATTTAATTAAGATTCAATAAATACTGGTTTTACCCCACCGCCACCTGGTGCACATACACTAAAGTTATATACAGCTGGGTTTGGTTTAAGTTGTGCTGGTGTACTGTTTACACGCTGTGCCTGTACAGTTACACCCTGGTAACCGTTTGCAACACCAGTAAACAAAGCCTGCATGTCGGCCAACGATGGTGCGGTTAGTATTAAAGTGTCTGCATATCCACCTGCGTTTGTTTTTATAACAACATTACCAGACCCGCCACTTGCCCATTTTACTGTTACTGGCATCCATGCCGATGTTGCTGGTTTTAAGAATGTGTAACTAACATCAAAATTAAACCCTGTTTGTGGTGTTATGTTTACCGGAATTTTAGCAACGTAAACTGCACCAGACTTTACTACAAGTTTCTGAAATGCGTTGTCTGTTATAATACCGCCGTTTGCATTAGGGTTACCGTTACAAGACATTGAACTATCTATTGTAAAGTTTGGTATACATTGTGTTGCATTAATAGAATTGTTACCACCTGATGTATATGTATTTGTAGTGTCTTTACATGTTAGTGTGTACTGACCTGCACCTTTGGTAAAGGTAGTTCCGCTTGAATATGTTGGCAATCCTGAAATGGTATTACCGCCCGGTGCCGCCATACTACATGCCGAAGCATTTTCTGAAGACCAAGTTAGTACTGGATTGGTGCCTGGTTGGTAACAAATAATTTGAGGGAAAGAAGTAATTTTAACAACATTAACCTGGACTGAAGCTGTATTTGCGTAAGACGAACCACCTGGTGGAGTACAAACAACGGTGTAATTTGCTGAGTTAGTAACATTACTAATAGATGTAGTTACACTTGTACCTGACTGACCGGGCGCCCATATAGGAGCACTACATGTTGTGCCGGCTGGTGCATTGGTTGTAGCCCATACCAGCGACAAACTACCACCATAAGACAGTGTTGCGGTGGGGGTTTTGCCGTTTGCTGTCAAAGACACTGACCATGTTGGTATAGTTACCTCTACATCTGCTGTTGCGCTAACTGAACTACTACTACCAGTTGGACATGTTATTTTATAAGTTATAACAGTTGAAGGTAAATTTGGGTACGGCACGGCTACAGCTGATTCAGTAACAGACCAACTGTTTGCACTAGATGGTTTTGTTTTAGTTCCAGACCAAGACGCAGGAACACTACTTGCTGTACAGGCGCCTGTAAAAGCGGTGTGTGCATTAGAGCCCCATTCTAAATCTACACCGGGTGTTGTACCTGGTGTTGCGCCAGTAGAAGGTGTGGCAACTAAATAAATTGAGTTAACACAAGCAGTGTCGTTTGGATTCTCGTCACAAAACAATCCCCCTATATTCCAAATAGTTTTGGACATATCCAACCAGCCAACACTTGCACCACCAGAACCATACGCATACCCAGAAAGTGGCCCACCATCTGCATTCAAAGTTGGCCCACCGTCGTTTGGGTAAGAAACTTTATGATTACTAGAATTACAGTAGCCAGATGTATTTGTTGAAGTAGATGTATTTAGGCAACTTAGACTTATCCATTCGCCACTACCTACAACCTGTGCCCAGCCTACAATGTCTGCCCCACCTGAACCATAACTAAACAATGCACGCGGTTGACAGTCTTTGTTGTCGTTATAATGACTATACCCAGGACTAGGGCAACCAGAAGTTTCGTTAAACGAAATCCACCCCACTATAGAAGACCATGCGTAACCAGACAAAACACCTGTATCGTGGTCGGCTTCTACACCGTACTGTACAGTGGCACAAGTGTTATCTGAAGTTGTATTTTCGCAGTTCATACGAACCCAGCCCACGTTTGTAGACCATGCATAACCAGTTATTTTATCAGCTGTTGCTGCATGAACTTTATTAGAAGGGCTTAAGCCAAACCAAAAACCGCCAACAACAAGCATTAATACAAGTGCTATACTAGACTTTTTTATCATAGCTAAATTATACCATAACAAATATTGCAATGCACAAAAGAAAAGCCCCTCATTGGGGCTTTTCTTTTTAGTCAAAGTAATTCTTTAAGCGCATTATTTTTTCGTTACTTCGAAGTTTGTCGTGGACTTTGGCTTCGATCTGACGAATACGTTCGCGAGTAACACCAAATTCTTTACCTACTTCTTCTAATGTATGTTGTACACCGTCGTGTAGTCCATAACGCATTTCTAAAATCTTTTGTTCCTTTGGTGAAAGTTCTGCTAAAACTTCGTGTATTTGGTCTGAAAGTATACGGCGTGAAGCGTCTTGGTCTGGACGAAGAATTTTTTCATCGGCAATAAATTCGCCAAGTGTAGATTTGTCTTCGTCGTCACCTATTGGTTTCTCCAGTGATGTGGTTTCTTGACTGATCTGTTCTATAACATGAATTTTTTCAACTTCAACACCCATTTCTGTAGCTATTTCTTCTGCCAGCGGTTCGCGACCTAGGTCTTGTGAAAGGCGCCGGTAAACTTGTTTGTATTTAGAAATAGTTTCAACCATGTGCACAGGTATACGTATTGTTCTAGACTGGTCTGCCAATGCACGAGTTATAGATTGGCGTATCCACCATGTTGCATATGTACTGAACTTATAACCTTTATGCCAGTCGAACTTTTCTACGGCTTTGAACAAACCTATATTACCTTCCTGTATCAGGTCAAGTAAAGATAAGTCTGCAC
>CAIQAW010000014.1 GCA_903869875.1 Candidatus Nomurabacteria bacterium
AACATTAGCTGGGTATAGAACATGTAAACCATTAAAAAAGAATGATGATTATACTGTTAGTCCTAAAACATGTAAACTTTTAAAAAGGAGTGATTGTTATACTGTTTGTGCAATAACTAAATCTAAAAAACTATGGGCGGCATCACTGAAAAATGTAACCAGCTTGGTTGAACCTGGTGGCTGGGTTCTAATGTCTGCCTTACGAAATACAAAATACTATAATATTAACGGCGAACATTTTCCAAGTCCTTGTGTAAACGAAAACGACTACATAAAGGAACTAATTAAAAATGGCTTTCTAAAAGAAAATATAAATGTTAAAATAATACCATCACCTCACTGGCAGAAAGATGGAATAGATAGTTTATTAGTTTTAAGTGCTCAAAAAGCAAAAAAATGAAAACATTCACTGACAATATAAAACAATTAAAAGGTGCAATAATAGCACTATATATTATTTTAACTATTTTATGGATATTCTTTATTATCAGCACAAACAACGCCGGTACATACGAAGGCCCATTGTTTAAATATGTCCTAACGCCATTTTTGGCTGGCATGACACTGTTACCTATACTTGGTGCAATACTTAGTTTTAAAAAAGCTAAACACTGGGGTAGTTGGAATAGTGCTATCGGTAAAACACTTATAACATTAGGCCTTGGTTTGCTTGGCTGGGCAGGCGGTATGATAGTTTGGAACTACTACCTATATTTTACAGATGTTCAAGTACCTTTTCCTTCATTGGCAGACTTCTTCTTTATAATGATCTGGCCATTGTGGACTTTCAGTATGATAAAGCTTTCTAAGGCCACTGGTGCAAAATATGGTTTCAAAAACATGGGCGGAAAAATATTTTCTATTATATTAGCAGTAGTATCAGTTGTTGTCTCATATTATCTATTGTTTATAGTAGCCAAAGACGGTGTTGTTGATTTAAGTGTAACAACATCACAATTAATATTGAATTTCTTTTACCCACTGGGTGACGTTTCTATACTTATATCAGCAGTATTGGTGTTTACATTGTCATACGGTTTTCTAGGTGGTAAATACAAAAGAACAGTTCGTTGGTTGTTGTTAGGTTTCTTTATAAACTACGTCGCGGACTTCTTGTTCTTATTTACAACCACAAACGGTACATATTTTAACGGACATATTTCAGATTTTATGTATCTAACTATGATGTTTATACTTACAATGGGTGCTGCTGGGTTTACATTACCAAGTAATGAAACTGAACCGACAGTTTAAGAATTATATATATGACCATCTTTGATCAAATATCATTACGAATAGTACGCGAACAGGAACTGGTTATTGGACCCGTTGCTTGGAGCGAGGCCGTTAAGGTTTCTGGATTTAAAGTAATAGACCAGAAAAAAGGCGAAGTAGAACTAGTGGGCGACCCAAAGGAAATACTAAACAACCTTGTTGCCCAGTATGCACGTCTGTTCGGTAAAGCTTCGAACGAAGTATGTAAGGAAGCTGCCCAAGACCTATTGGCCGACCTAACACCTGACCAAGTACCACCAAACCTACAATAATATATGGGTATATTTTCTAGATCAAAAAAAGAAATAGAAAGCCCCGGAAATTTGCAAGAAGTTACACAGGAAATTTACAAACGTAACCTGGATCTTGCCATTGTTAACAAAACACTTTCACTACTGCGTAAGTTGTACCAGATAAGTTTACTTACACTAGACCCAGCGGAATTGTCGGAAAGAATTTCTGAATCAGTTCGTACAGACCTAAACATGGAAGTTGTAGGTATATTTTCTTTTGACGAAAACAAAGACACATTAGAACCTTTTTCTTTTTCAAAATCTGCACGGTTAATGGAATCTATGGCACGTCTAGGTATACTTTTCCATGACATAAACATTAGTCCAGTTAAGGGCAGACCCTTACTAAAAGAAACGGTTTACGGTGGTGTGTCTACCATGACAACAGACATAAAAGACATCTGGGGTGGCGACTTGGCCGACGAAAAACTTCAAACCATAACACAACAGTCGCATATAAAAACTGTTGTTTTGCACCCCCTGATAATACAACGTAAAGTTATAGGTATATTGCTTTTAGGCCTAAACCGCGACTACACCAGCATGAACGACCACGAATGCGACTCGATTAAAAGTTGTGTCGACGTTACCGCTGTTGCACTGGACAAAGCATACCTATACAAAGCGTTACAAGATGCTAACGAGAAGTTACAAAGTCTAGACAAACTTAAAACAGAATTCCTTTCATTAGCGTCGCACCAACTACGTAGCCCCCTAACTGCTATACGTGGTTATGCGTCTATGCTACTAGAAGGTTCGTTTGGTGCACTACCTACAGAATCTAAAGAAGCAGTGGACCGTATAAACGAATCTAGTCGCAACCTGGCTATGATAGTCGAGGATTTGTTGAACGTTACCAAAATAGAATCCGGTGGTATGAAGTACGAAATGGCCCCGTTTAACTTGGGCGAAATAGTTTCCGACGCAAGCCGCGACATGGCCGTTATAGCAAACAAAAAGGGTATAATACTGACATACACAGAAGAAAAGGGTATAGACCATGTTGTAGTTGGCGACAAAGAAAAAATCCGCCAGATAATACTAAACTTTATCGACAATTCTGTAAAATATACTAAGGACGGAACAATAGAAGTTAAAGTTAAAAAAGTTGGTCGCGCAAATATGGACGGTGCGCGACACGAATCCGCAGATTCGAAGATCCTCTTCTCAGTTCAAGACTCGGGCATGGGTATAAAACCTGAAATACTTTCAACTTTGTTTAATAAATTTGTTCGTGGTGAGGGCTCAAAAATGAACGGTAGTGGTAGTGGCCTTGGTCTATATCTAGCAAAAGAAATAGCCCAGGCCCACCATGGCCGTACATGGGCCGAGTCTCCTGGACCCAACCTTGGTTCTACATTCTACCTTGAACTCGACGCACAGAATAAATAAAAAGCCTTTCATTTTATTGAAAGGCTTTTTTTATTTTCAGGTATTTAAAGTTTTTTTACCTTTGGGCCGTCTTTGGTATCTAAAACTTCGTAGCCTAGTGTTTGTATTTGTGCGCGTAGTGCGTCTGAACCAGCGAAGTCCTTATTCGTGCGGGCGTCTTCGCGTTGTTCTACTAACACAGCAACTTCGTGCGGCACTGTTATGGTGCGGTCTTCGGCTAAACCTAAACCTAATACAGCATCTATCCACAGCAATGTGGCTTTTTTATTTACGGGTTCTATTTTTGTGTCCTTAATTAATTCCCATACAACAGCTAACACACCTGGCATGTCCAGGTCGTCGTTTATACGAGTAAGCATTTTGTCTTGGTAAACTGAATCTATAATGCCTTCGTTTAGTTTTACATCACCAGTTACTGATACACTGTCTACAAATGCAAATAGTTTTTGTAATGCATTGTTTGCAGCGTCTAATGCAGCCCAAGTAAAGTTTATCTGCGTGCGGTAGTGGCCAGTTAGGTAGAAATATCTCAACGCCATAGGGCTGTAGCCTTTGGCAATTATGTCGTCTATAGTATACGCATTACCCATAGATTTACCCATACGGCCACCGTCTACCATTAGAAATGCACCGTGCATCCATGTAGTAACAAATGGTGCGCAACCGGTAGCACCTTGCGACTGAGCTATTTCGTTAGGGTGGTGTGTACTTTTCAAGTCCTCGCCACCTATATGCAGGTCAAACTGTTCGCCAAGGTACTTCATAGCCATAGCTGAACATTCTATATGCCAACCTGGAAAACCAACACCCCATGGACTGTCCCATTCCATTTGGCGTTTCTCATCTGCATTATTAAACTTCCACAATGCAAAATCGCGGTTGTTTTTCTTTTCTGAATTATATTCTACACGTGCACCTTCATGTATGTGGTCTAGGTTTGAAAGTTCGCCATATGTATAACCCAGCGCCTCATAGGCAACAGTGTCAAAATATATACCATCTGTTATCTGGTATGTTAGTCCGTTTTTTTCAAGTTTTTCTATTAGTGCAATTTGTTCGGCTATGTGGTCGGTGGCCTTAACAAATTGGTTCGGACGTGACAAATGCATCAGGTCGTAACCACGCATAAAGTCGTTGGTGTAATATGTAGCAATGTCCCAAACGGTTTTGTTTTCTTTTTTACTTGCGTTTTCAAGTCTGTCTGTACCCGTGTCAGCGTCGCCGGCATTGTCGCCAGTTAGGTGGCCCACGTCGGTAATGTTCATTATGTATTTTACACTATAACCCTGCAGTACCAGTGCCCGGTATGCAAAATCGGCTAGGGTATATGTACGCCAGTTGCCAATAGTTACATAGCTATACACTGTTGGTCCACAAGTGTACATACCGACAGATTTGTCTTCTTTGGGCTTAAAAACCTCTAATAAGTGGCTTTTTGAGTTATATAAATGTATATCCATAGGTAATTTAGTTAGAGTACCCCGACGCTTTGGTCGGGGCCCCGACTAGACGTCGGGGTTAAAGCCATTTCCGGCCCTTTATGAATAATAGCATAACAACACCAGTTGCAACCATAGCACCTATAACAAAAAGGAAGTCGCTGGGTTGGTGTATCAAAACAAAGTTTGCATTCATACCAAATATGCCTGTTATTAGTGTTAGAGGTAGCATTATAACACTCATAACTGTTAGTGCTTTGATGGTTTCGTTAGTTTTTGCAGATAGTAACGAGTCATTTGTTTCGCGCAAGTCGTGCAGTAGGTCGGTATGTATTTCTAACATGGTTTGTAATTTGTTAAACTCAGCCATTATAGATTCTATCTGGTATGCAAAAGCAGCGCCATACAAGTTTTTACCTGGTAGTTCGAAGGACCGTAGGGCTTCGCGGTGGAAACGTAAAGACTGGCGGAAGTCTATAAGCTTTTTATTAACTTCTGAAATACGACGCACCATAAACTTTTCTTTGTTTTCAAATATGCCATGTTCTACACGTGCCAGGTCGTTGTCTATTGTTTCTAGTTGTATAAAAGAAGTCGCGTATAGTTCACGTATAATGTCGTAGAAAAGGTAACCAGCATGTTCGGCTACTATTTTATTGTTCATACTTTGTATTTCAAATGCACGGGTTATACGTTCTAATGGTTCAGACAGTTGGTAGTGCACAGTTATAATGTAGTCGCGGCCAAGTATAAAGTCTATTTCATGGTCGGGGGTGGGGGTACTACCAGTAGTAACCTGGGGGAAATGTAGTATTAAAAAAACCATATCAGGGTGCACTTCTACCTTGCTACGCATTGTACTGGTTAACAGGTCCTGAGCTACACCTGCAGGTACGGCAAAACGCTCGGCAATGTCACGAACTTCCTCGGGTGTTGGATTTGTCATGTCCACCCAGGTAAGCTTTTTATAAGTATATTGAGAAACCATGTAATCTAGTATAGCAGATATATTTATAACATGGAACAATTTCCCAGGGGCTGAACCTCTGATACCAGCGGTTCAGCCCCTGGATGACCACTCCTTGCAAAACATTACAATTAATGCTATATTTGCAGGACATATGGCAACAACAAAAACAACTAAAAAGGCAGTAAAAAAGGCCCCTGCAAAGGAAGGTGCTGTTACAAAGCCTATTTCTAAGAAAGCAAAGTCTGCAGCAGCTACTAACTACGCTGTTATAACAACTGGTGGCAAGCAATACAAAGTTGCTGTTGGTGACGTACTTAAAATAGAAAAGCTTCCTGGTGAATTCAAAACTGGCGACAAAATAGTTTTCGACCAAGTTCTACTAGTAGACGATGGTACAAAAACAGAAGTTGGTGCACCATACCTTGCAGGCAAAAAAGTAGAATCTGAATTTGCTCGCGCAGGCCGCAACAAAACAATCGACGTTATAAAGTACAAACAAAAATCTCGCTACTTTAAGAAAAACGGCCACAGACAACATTTTATCGAAGTTACAATAACTGGGATAAAATAATATATAAAAAACCCGTGGTGTAAACCACGGGTTTTTATTTTGTGTGTCACGAGTCTCTAAGTCTACTCATGCACAAGTGCATTGCGTGGACACAAGGGCTCTTGGCCATCTAGGGACTTTACCTTGCTAAAAGGGAAAATCTGATGTAATCTACATGAAATAACTAAATTTCTTTACATCATGGAAAATCAAGATCTTATATACAAATTACCCGAAAAAATTCCTTTTGGATATTGGGGACTTAATAAACAGCATCAATTTAATATTAGACTGAACAGTTTAATTTTTCTTAATTTAACAAGTTTGCTTGGCATAAATTCCGATATTAATTTATTAAGAATTTATGCCGGAGAGGAACACAATTCTGAATTATTACTTGATGCCGACTCTTTGTTTTCAAACACTCCTGAAAAGCAGATTGAACGTATTGAGAAATCTTTTAAGATTCTTGATTCGAAAGGAATATTCATACATGAAAGTATAAAATTAAGAAAGGAGTTTTTCTCTTTTTTAAACCTTAATTCTTTTTTAGGTGAATGTTTCTCAGGAATATTAATACTCAAGGCTACAGAAGTCGGACAGACAGCACCAATGGTACTACAGAGAGATTTGGTACTACCAGAATGTGTAAAACTTGTGCCGGCAAAAATGGCGTACCAAATTGCATTTTTATTGTCTCATTGTATAACAGAGAATTTCATGAAAGTGTTTGATCTATCTCGAATACTTATAATGAACGAACCTTTAGATAAAATTGACAAATTTGATGATGACTTGATTATAAGTCTAAGCCCTTCAAGCAAAAAAAGAGGTGATAAAGCTCGAATTGACCTAGCTCTTTTTGAAAATCCTTATTCAATAAATAAAGGTGACGGGCTTTGTTTTCTTTGTTTTGATTCAACTTATTAAAAATACAAAGGCGCACACTACAGAATATTGGTGTGCGCTTTTTTTATTTCAGTTAACCATGCAATATATTATGCTTTTATATCAGTACTCTGAAAGAGAGGGTTTTTGTGCCACGAGTCCCTAAGTCTGCTCATGCACAAGTGCATTGTGCGGACATAAGGGCTCTCGGCCCCGACTCGCGGTGTTTTGTCGTAGTGCTCCAAAAGGGGAATCTCGTCTTACAGACGCTGTACACCTTTTCGGTGTGTTCAAAATAGAATTTCTCACACACAACGAAAAGCTTTTCGATGTCCCCGACACAAGCAAAGCAGTTTGCTTGTTTAGAGTCACAATATAAAAACCCCCTTACGGGTGTTTTTTATATTGTGACTCTACGGGGAATCGAACCCCG
>CAIQAW010000015.1 GCA_903869875.1 Candidatus Nomurabacteria bacterium
ACGATTCTTTTAAATCTGTACACCCTGTAACGAAAGATTCCTACCGATTCCTAGCAATAAAAAAACCGCTTTTAAATTATAGTAATCTATAAAGTAAAAACGGTTTAATGTAATGAGATAAGTAAGTACATGAATAATGTACCTAACAGGGCAGCTAAAAGTGTAGGTAAAACAGGGTGTTCGTCTTGTAGTATTTCAGGTACCAGTTCGTACCGGATCAAACTAAAGAAAAATCCAAACGTTATACCAGCCCCCACAGTAGACACGTAGTCAGCTGAGACTAGGCCTTTTAATACAAAATACAAACAGACACCAAACAATGGGGCAAGGGCGTTCATTAGCGCTACCCTTTTCATAAATCTAGGCCCATCTGGAAACCTACTTAAAACAACAGCACCTGTAAACCCGTCGTTAATACGGTGCGCAATAAACGTAACAAGACTAACCAAGCCCAGTGTTTGGTTAAGGCTATACAAAACAGCAAAACCAAAACCGTCTAAAGTAGAATGTAAGAATATTCCACCTATTCTGGCAAATTTGTTTTTTGTGCTTGGTTGTATAAAATGCGTGTTTGTATGGTTGTGTTTTTTAAATAAAAACCAACCCAAGCAAAGCCCCGCTAATACAGACAAGGTGCCCCAAATAGGAATATCCAAAGCTTCTTGTAACAAGTCGCCGAAAGTCAACATGGCTATCATACCTGTAGTGAAGCCTAAAATAATATGGTACCTGTCTATACCCACTTTTCCAACAGCCTCATTTTTGGGATTTTTAGACTCTATTTTTACACCAGCCAACCAACGCCCAAAGTAAACAGACAGTGGTGACGCGATTAATATTATTATAAATATATTTTTCATATTGTATAAAAGCCATTTAAAAAGCTTTCATTCAGATTAGTACATATGGGCAATAAGTCAAGTTGCACTAATTACTTACTTTGCTACACTAAATACATATGAATACAAAAATATTTTTAAGCCTAATAGTAGTTTTAGTTGTACTAGGTGTTGGCGGTGCAGTTATATCAAGTAAAAAAGCCGCTGGTCCTGGACCACTAGACGCTACTGCAACATGCATACAAAATTCTGGTGCAAAGTTTTTTGGTGCATTTTGGTGTCCACATTGTAAAGACCAAAAAGAAATGTTTGGAAATTCTGTAAAACTACTTCCATATATAGAATGTTCAAAACCAGACGGAAGTCAAAATGATTTATGTAAAGCAGAAAATATATCAGGTTACCCGACATGGAAATTTGCCGACGGAACAGTAGGAACAAAAGTTATGACAGTAGAAGAATTAGCAGAAAAAACACAGTGCACAGACACACTGCCTAAAAAATAAATTTATATGATAAGCATTTTTGACAAACTTATTTCATTCGGAACATTAATATTAGCTGCAACTACCATACTGGTAATTATATCTGCATCAATTGACAAACAAAGTCCGGTTGTCCAATTAACTAAAAAACATTCTACACTTATTATTTTTATAATAACTTTTTTAGCAATGTGTATTAGTTTGGTTTATTCAAACTTTTTTGGTTACACACCGTGTTACCTTTGCTGGTTCCAAAGAATTTTTATTTACCCTAGTGTTTTATTTTCTGGTATTGCAATGTACAAAAAAGACAACCACATTATTTCTTATATAGAAAGTTTGTCTTGGGTTGGTTTGGTTTTTTCTATCTACCACAACATAACATACTACACAGGCGTGTCACCGCTACCGTGTGATGTAAGTGCATCATGCACATTACACTATGTAACTGAATTTGGTTTTGTAACAATACCGTTTATGGCACTGGTGTCCTTTATTGCAATAATAACTGTTGCACGAATCTATAAATCTAAATAACCTTTATACAGTAAGGCTAAAAAGTAAAAGACAAAATATAGTTATCCACAATACCTGCAACAACACTGTTGCAGGTATTGTCTTATAAAGGTATAATGAATGTGTAGTAGAGAAGCAATGTAAGCATAACCGAGCTTTTCGGTAAAAATAAAAACATTAAAGTCTATCTCAACTACAACAACCAAGACCAAAGGTTGATTCAAAAAAATTGGTTCTTTAAATAAAATGTAATATTAATCCAACTGTTCTTTTGTATCGTACACGACACAAACAAATAGTTCTTTCACAAAACCCAAAACAAATAATTGTCCCCCATATAACAATTATTTTAAAAAATATAGTTTCCAATTTTTAAAAAAGGAAACACCCTCTTAAACCGCCTTTCTTTACTCTAAAGGCGGTTTTCTTATTGTGTAATTTAAAATTTTAAAAACCGCTTCAGCGGTTTTTATTTTATTGGTAACACAATTTAACGGCCGTTAAATTGTGTTACCGACTATAAAGACAGCAACCAAGATTCTAAAGAAATATTAAAATCTATTTTGCCGTTGTGTGCATCGTGGTACATATGTACCAGTTGTCTGTGCATGTTGTCTATTTCTGTTGGTGTGTATTTTTTACTTGCGCGGGCAGCGTTACCAGCAACAAAAGGTTTTATATTTAGGGCATCGGCATACATATGTAAACGCATCATTTTTACTGACCATAAAATAGTGCCGTGTATTTCTTCGGTAACAAAGTTATTTACAAGTGTTTGAAACGTAACCCAGGCATTTTTTTTGTCGCGTGCATATATGGCGTCAGACAATGCAAAAATTTCATTAGAAAACTTTTTTACTGGGCCAGTAATTTTACTAATATTAAAACCAAGTGCTTCAAGTTTTTTACGGCGTGGTTCTGTTATATCTGCTTCCTGAAAAATAAAAAAGTTTGGTGACGCAGCCATACCGGCACCATGGGCAAATAGTTCGTCCATTCCCCCATCGGCTATAACACCAACAAACTGGTAAACATGTGTTTGCCCAAACAAAGACACACTGTCTATATACTGACCGAAATTAAAGTCAGGTTCATTGTGGTCTAAAAAAGTTGCAACACTGTCTTTGTGTTTTGCTAAAACTTTTTTTCTTTCTTCAGTTCCAAAAACAATGTGCACCATATTAAATAGAAAGGCGGACTACTTTTTTATAGTTGCGGTATGGGTTGCCGTATTTTTCTACCAACATACTGTCTTCTTTTGGTAAAAAAACAAGATGTGAAATAACCTGCGCAACTAGTGCAGCGCAAAATATTACAAAAGAACCCATAACAATAGCCAAGCCAACCATTAATAAAAACAAGCCTAGGTGTGTGGGGAAACGTATAAATTTATACGGACCATGCATAAAATCTTCGGCGGTTAGGTCGTTGATGTTTTTCTTGTCTCTAAAATATTCAGAGGATCGTTGTGCCCACATTATTAAAGCTGGGCCTAAGAATAACAGTATCAGGCCCATAGGTAGTAAGCTTAACAAGTTTTGTGACACAGGGTAAAAAACCGATATTACTAATGCTGGTATTGTTAAAATAACATACACCATGTACGATTCGGCCAGTACAGCATGTGCTGTTTTATGCATATTAATAGGTTGGTTTATCATATATAGATTATTTCATACTTCCCCAGTCTTTTGCAAGGGCAGTTCCTACATTTATAGGTACGGTTTTACGGCCAGTAGTAAATTCGGCAGGTATGCAGTTTTCCATTACACCAACAACAATGTCGTGTATTTTGTCTGTAAATTTTTCATCTACTTCAAATATAAGTTCGTCGTGCACCTGAAGTAACATTTTTGAGTGGTCTGTTAGGTTGTTTTCAGTCAAAGCTTTATCAATAGCAACCATAGAAATTTTAATAATATCTGCACATGTACCCTGTACCGGGGCGTTTATAGCCATACGTTCTGCCATAGCCCGCATTTGTGGCATAGACGAATTCATAAGTGGAAAGTACCTTCTTCGGCCAAACAGTGTTTGTGCAAAACCAGTTTGTTTAGCACTGGCTATAACCGCCTGTAAGTACGTTGCCAGTTGGTGGAACTGCGCAAAATATGCATCGTAAAATTCTTGGGCTTCTTTTCTGTCTGTACCAAGGTTTTCTTTTAATGCGTTTACACCCATACCGTATAGTATGCCAAAGTTTATAACCTTGGCTTTACGGCGCATATCAGAAGTTACTTCGTTAGCACTGACATGAAAAACACGCGCAGCTACAGATGTATGTACGTCTTCGTTGTTATTAAATATTTCTAGTAGTTCTGTGTCTTGCGACAGTAGTGCGGCTAGGCGTAGTTCTATTTGTGCATAGTCAAAAGACATAAGTACTTTGCCTGGTGCAGAAACAAACCCGTGGCGTATTGCACGGCCACGTTCGGTTTTAATAGGCATGTTTTGTATGTTTGGGTTCTGCGAAGAAAACCGCCCAGTACTGGCACCCAGTTGGTTAAAATGTGGGTGTATGCGTCCATCTGTACCTGCTAGTTGCGGCAACACATCTATATATGTAGATAGTAGTTTTTGTAGTTCACGATAGCGAAGTATTTCTTCTATTATTGGGTCGGCACCGCGCATTTTTTCAAGTTCACTTTCGCGAGTAGAACGTGCACCACCTTGGCTTTTTTTCAGTTTTATACCTTGTATTTTGTCTTGTAGTTTTAGTTCATCAAATAAAACTTCGCCTAGTTGTTTTGGTGAATTTATATTAAATTCACGACCAGTCATACTATATATAGTACTTTCGTATTTTTCTAGTTCGCTGTGGTATTCTTTAGAAAGTTTTGCAAAATAGTCTTTGTCTATAAGTATACCCTGCCGTTCCATACCGCGGACAACTGGGGCAAGGGGTAATTCTATGTTTTCGTATACATAAGATAGACCGTTTTGTTTTATTTCGTTTTCTAATATAGGCAAAGATTCAAACAAACTTTTTGCGCCTGTTCTACTTAAAATGTTTTCACGGTTCGGATTTGTTATATCTGAATTAAGTAGTGACAGTGCGATAGAAGTTTTTAATATTACTTCAGGGTCTTCGTCTTCTTTTGGAATATTTGTTTCAACCTCACTAACATCAGTTTTACCACCACTGTCGTCTAAACTATTTTGTAAATTTAAAACCTTAGGTATTAAACTTTTAAACTCCAACATTGAAAATAGGTTTTGAACTTTATCTTTGTCGACAGTGCCGTGCCAGTGGCTGGTTGGTATTTCAAAAACAATAGGCGCGTCGCGGCGTATAGTTGCCAATGTTTTAGAAAACATGGCTTCTTCTTCACCGTCTTTTAGTAAGCCTATTATGCGTGGGGTTATACCTGCATCACGAAACTGTTGTTCGTCTTTTTTTAGGGCCTTGTATATAGACTCTACACCACCGAATTTAGTTATTAAAATAGTTGCGGTTTTCTCTCCGATACCAGCTATACCTATAATGTTGTCAGACGGGTCGCCGCGCAGACCTTTGTAGTCAGCTATTAGTGCTGGGGCAAAACCATACCTGTCCAACACGGCTTGTTCGTTAAATAAAACAGTTTCGGTTATGCCTTTTTTCAAAGTAAAAACTTGTACGGTGTCGCCCGCTATTAGTTGCATGGTGTCCATGTCGCCCGAAGCAATTACAATATCTAAATCTTTTTGTTTTGATTTGCCTTTTGTAAGTTGTTCGACAATAGTACCCAACATGTCGTCGGCCTCAAAACCTGGGTAGTCGTATATAGGTATACCAAGTGCCTCGACAACTTGACGTGACTGTTCTAACTGCGAAACCAGTCTGTCGTCTGTTTTAGAACGCGTACCCTTATATGCTTCGTAGACTTCATGGCGGAAAGTTTTCTGGGGCAAGTCGTAACATGCCACAATGTAGTCGGGCTTCAAGTCGCTGGCTATACGCAATATCATGGTTACTAGGCCATACAGGGCACCAGTAGGTTCACCCCGACTGGTAGCAAAGTCAGGCAGTGCATGGTAGGCCCGATGTATAATGGCATGGGCGTCTAGCAGAACAAGGCGTTTAGTAGGTTTTTTAGGCATATGGGTATTATAGCATTTTGGTAACGTAGCAACGAAAAGATTTCCCTTACTCCACAATAAAAAGGTTCCTCTTCCCACGTATAATTCCCTGCTGGGAATTTACTTTTCTCGGACCAGTCGTCCTGCGAAGAGGGTCGAGAAACTCTTTTTATTGTTCCGTAACAACAGCCACCTCCCTTGTTTCACCACCAGTATGTGTAATATTTATTTTTACTGCATTGTCTGGAATAAGTTTTGGTACTATTTCTGGCCATTCTATACACAACATTGCATGCGGATTGTTGTAGTAGTCATTGAAACGGATTTTTTCTAATTCAGTTTCATCGGCAAGTCGATATGCATCTATATGCACCAGTTCTGTAAAAAAACCAACTGGTTGTGGCAGTAAGTATTTTTTAAGTATTACAAATGTCGGACTGGTTATAGTTTCAGTTACACCTAACACACCGGCAACGTGTTGCATAAAAGTTGTTTTACCTGCACCCAAATCGCCAGTTAAGGCCACAACAAGTGCGTGGTTTTGTGCGGGCAGTGTTTGTATATATGCAACAAATTCTGTGGATATAGTATGCATGTCAGACGCATTTGTGGTTGTGTATGTTTTTTCCATAATTATAGGCACACTATAACATACCCACACTTTTTATACCAAAGATCTTCGGACAGTGCTTTAGGCACTGTCTGGTAAGTTATCTTCTTCTAATAATGACAATCTACCTCTCTCTTTCCTTATTATAGAAACTATTTCTTTGCAGTGCTTTTCAAAACCTTTATTGCCTTTGAAAATTTTTAAAATTTCTTCACCTTCTGATTTTGTAATAATACTAAAATTACCATCCATATATTCTAAACTTCCTGCTAGAATTAAGTGCTTTTTATTTTCAGGAATTTCATGTACCTTATCGTTGTAATTTGTATATCCAACAAGCTTCCTAAAATAATTATCGTCATATACGTGATGTGATTTAAAGGTGCCCTGTAGAAGTGAGCCTGTGCGAGAATTTTTTGCATTAAAATAATAAGTATACCCTGCAAGTAACTTCTGCATAAATTTAGATATACCCCCGTCTTCTAACTGTCTTAATATAAAATGAAAATGATTAGGATTTAAACAAAACCCAATTATAGACACTAGCGGTTTCTCAGACAGTGCTTTAGGCACTGTCTCTACTTTAGTTTTAAGTTTATTTCTTAAACTACCAACAACCTCAATTTTATTAAATTCTAAAATACTTTCCACAAAACGACCTATGTCGTCTTTATCAAGGAAAATATCTCTTTTATCTACACCGCGATTATAGATGTGATAAATTTCACCTGTTACCAATGGTTCTTTTCTCATACTTAAATTATAATATATTCTAGACAGTGCCTAAAGCACTGTCTGTGGATATTGAATAGTATACAGTTCCCCGCACCTGAACAAAAACAAAACCCCATTTATAGGGGTTTTGTTTTTTCTATTTATATATAGAAATTATTGTTGTGTTGTTGTGTGTTGTTGTGTAACTGTAGTTGTTTGTGTTTTACGCATTGTTCTGTCGTATACCATACGGCCAACTAGTATCAATGCTAGTATAACCAATATTAGTAGTAACCAACCGAACAATGTTGTTGGGAAGAACCCATAACCAAACAATGCAGCTGCACCAAGGTTTGTGTCTACAGAACAGCCTTGGAATTTATGCAATGCATATCCGAAAGCTTCTTCTTGGGCACCTGTAGTTGGGCTTGTGTATGCAACACGTACTGTTGATACAACAAGGTCTTTACCTTGTGCTAAAGCAGACATTTTACCAGTAACAAAGAAGTGTCCTTGTTCGCCTGGTTGCAATGTACCTACTTCGTAGGTAACAGTATTGTCTTTTGAACTGTATGTACCACCTTGTGAAGAAATAAAGTTTATTTGTTCAGGAAAGTCTACACGTAGTATTACGTTAGTTAGTGCTTTGTCTGAAACGTTTTGGTAGTACACGTCGTAGTTAAATGTGTCGCCGATACATGCAGACACGTATGGTCGTGCTGTACCTTGGTCTTGAACACGTATAGCCACTAGACCTTGTGTAACAGATGCAGCAACTAGTTGTTGGTTAACAACTGTTGGTGCTGATATAACACGGTCGCGGTATATAATGCGTGTACGTACAACAGTGTTGTTTGGTACATAAGTAGTACCTGTTGTTTTGAAACTAACTATGTCGCCACAACGTTGACCGTTTACATTTGAAACACAGATACGGTAAAAGTATAGTGTGCCAGGGTTTAGACCTGAAACAAATGTTGTTGGGTACATGTCGCCTGATGAACCAATGTTTTGTGTATTTGTATTTGTACCCAAACCATTAGTTACACCCCATTCAAACCATGCAGTAGTATATGCACCATTTGGTGAACCTATACCGTTTAGTTGTGCACTAGTGTTACCAATGTTACTTGCAGCACTAGTATATGCAGCAGGTGCATTGTTTTGTGGTGCTATGTAGTTGTATTCGTCGTTGTCGTTGTATGAAGTACAGCCTGGGTCGTTCATATCTATGCGACCATCACCATCGTTGTCGTAACCATCGTTACAAGCGTATGTTGTAGGGTTAACTACATTAGAGGCAGTAACTAGAAACTTAAACACAACCGCGCCTTGGGTGTTAAGGTTACCACTAACAGTACCCAGTGCGTATGTACCACCGTTTACAGCACTAGATGCCGCAGATGTTACATCTTCACCAGCCGAGTTAACTTGACCGCCGATACCGTCGTTTGTCCAACGACGTACAGCAACAAGTGAAAGTGTTGATGGTGTTGTTGTGTTTATAGTTACACTACCTAATGCAGAATTACCGCCACCTGTTACACCACCATTAAGTGTGTGTGAAGTAGTAGAACCGCCTTGTGACAAAGAAATACTAGCATCAGATGCAACTTCGTTGTTCATCATGTGGTAGTAAACTTGCACGTATGCATATTCGCCATTTGTAAAAGTTTCGTTTGTTGTATAGATGTTTGCAAACGAACCAGTTTTACCAACTTTAACAGTTGTTATGCCGTCTGTATTCCATACTGCAGCCGCCATTACTGGTTGTACAGCAACAGTAAAGCCCAATAAAGAAACCAACCCTAGGGTTAGCGCACTTATTTTTATTTTCATAGTTTTAAATTTTTTCATATATATTCTTCTGTCAGAATGGACAGAAACATTTCAATTACACACAACTGGCACACACAAAATTAAAAATGTATGAATTCCATGTTTAAGGTCTTGATTTACAATGTATTGGCTTTACATACACTGTGGCTTTGTTCAACATTTTATTTATTAAAAATAGTGTTGAAAAAATCCAGACCTAAAATATGGAGCCTAGTATTATTTTTGTAAAAACAATACTAGGCACCGAGTTTAAAAAATTAAAAGAACTTTTACCAACGTGCGCGGCCTTGAACGTTATCATAAACTACGCCACTTCCCGCCTCGCCTTCTATGGGGTCATAGCGAACATTTGGAAATACTGCCTGTCTAGGTTGGTAGTATCTGTAGTTACCGCGACTTACAAACGAATTTTGGTAATTAGACAAAAACCTGTCTGCAACCACACCGACAACAACACCAATAATAAAACCTGTTGCCCCTGTCAAAAACAATTTACCGTCTTTTTGAACGTAACTGTTCGAAGGGTACTGTGTGTTGTCTGCGCAGACAGTCCTGGTAGTAGGAGGAGGGCTATCAAATACTTGATATGGCATTGTTTTGTCCTCTCCAGAATTTGTAGTTGCTGTTGTTGGGGTAGTGGTGTTGGTTACATCACCGCCCTGCTGTATTGTGTTTAATTTATTTAAAACAATAACAGTTACACCCCCTTCTTTTCCCTCATTTTTATATATAATAGTATCTTTATCGTTATCATTAATATAAACATGCTTTACTCCGGGTGACTTTTCAGCAATAACTTCGCCATCTTCG
>CAIQAW010000016.1 GCA_903869875.1 Candidatus Nomurabacteria bacterium
ATAAAAATCATAATAAATGGGAACAAGTTCTAAAACACGTAACCTATTATGAATTTATTGCTGTTATTAAAAGAAATAGAGTAAAGATAATTGTAAAACAGATTGATAATGGAAAGAAAATCTTCTGGAGTATTATTCCTTTTTGGGGTATGAATAAAGACACAATGACTAGAATATTACACGAAGGCAACCCGGAAGAAGATTGAATACAAAAAATCCGCCAAATGGCGGGTTTTTTGTTGGTGTTTGGCCACAGCTTTTGCCGTGAGAGGGGTACCCCTACAAACACCTACAAACATTATACTAGATACCTAAAATAAAGCAAGTACTGTTGGGTAATGTTTGTAAATTACCAACAGATATTGACATATATGCATATAAAATGCTATAATAATACATGTAAAGGGCAGAAACCACCTTTTCAGTATAACGCTCGTATTTGGCTTAAGAAATACAACTGGATCATATTCTTTCATAATTTAATATATCTTAAAATGACAAATGTAAAAAATCCACTCGCAAGCAACAAAAATAATGCACGCGCTGGAGAAAAGTTAATTGGTGCAGTAACGCATCAGATTCTTAAGAACCAGTTTACTACAGAAGAAGCCAACTGGCTGAACTCTGCATCAGAAGCAACGTTAAACCGCAGAATAAAATCTGTGTACAACCCAGTAGTAAATACCCAAGGTATGGTAAAGACCAAAAATGGAATATATATTCCGGAAAAAGTTCAAATCTGGCACGAAGGCTGGGTAGAATTTTACAAAAAGTTTGGGGTAGCTATCGACCTTAACGATTACCCGATTTTACCAAACATTGTTTTTGAAGAAGGTCAGGATTACTGGACTATTATTACAGCCCCCGGTATGAACCCGCAAACTGCATTTGAAATAAGAAAACAACTTACCCAAACATATGAAAGCACATCGGTAAAAAAGATTATTGATGTATTTCCGAAGGTGCCGGTAGTTGTAGTAAAAGCAAATCAAAATGCCAAAATTGAACGCCTTAATATGTCTTGTAATAAAAGTATACAGCAGGGTATATGGGGCACAACATTTACCGAAGGTATGTTGCTAGATGGTAGAGTTTTTGATGAATTGAAAATACACCTTGATGTAGATGGTTGGACAATGCATAATGGTTCGCGCTCAGGCGACGGGTATGTCGTGTTCTCGCGTTGGAGTTCTGGAGTCGGGCTGTCTGTGGTTGGCGATTCTCTTGATGATGAGTATGCGTGTCTTTCCCTCCGCAGCAAGCAGTTTTAACTTTTTTCTTTTTCATTTTATACTTCTCGAATTTTTTTGAGAAGATGAATTCCCTTATGTTTACAAATGTAGGGGAATTTTTTATACTGTTGTTGGCTATGAAGCTGGTTTTGAACGTAAGTAAGAAATGACAGTTTGCCATATATAAAAACTGCTTGTAATGTATATGAGTATTATTAGATACCGCACGATGCCACCATGGAGTGGGTAACACAGAGAGTTTGCTTGACTTTAGATAGACATCAGACGAATCGGTGAAAATGATATATATACTACAAAGGGTTTTCGCGCTCAGGCGACGGTAATGTCGTGTACTCGAATTGGAATTCTGAAGACAAGCTGAATGTGAATGACAATTCTCTTGATAATGAGAATGCGAATCTTTCCCTCCGCAGAAGTTTTTCATAGAATCCCACCTTAGATTGGTGGGCTTTATGTTTGTGGTGTTTTTATAGATTTTAACCAACCATTGTTTTGTTTAGATGTATCAATAACAAGTGTTTCTAAATACACATATGTTTTTTCAGATATAATTTTTAGTTCAAGTTCTGTACGAATTAAATTTTTTAGTATTTCCAATAGTACCCTTGATTTTTCTAGTTGTTCTAGTTTTTTAGATTTTTCACTAAAAGTAGCATCTAGCAACAATGTCATTGTTTGTAAACAAACATTCTCTAGTTCACGATGTATACCAAGTTTGTCGCGTTTGTTTAGTTTGTTGCCAATTATGTACAAATGTTTGTATACTCTATTGATACTATGAATAACATTAAAATTTTGTCGGGGGGGGGGGTCTTTTTGTTTGCCAAGATCAAAAAGTCGGACCACGTTCAGATCCACAACCGCTACAACC
>CAIQAW010000017.1 GCA_903869875.1 Candidatus Nomurabacteria bacterium
CCTGTGGTACAGACGAGCTGCTTCACGTCTGATTCGGGGCATGTTTTTGTTTGTGGTGTATGACATGTATTTAATGATATTCCATCAAATGGTGCCAAGCTATTGAACCTATACGTTTTATTTGACAAAATAATTTTATAATGTAGAATAATACTCGAAATGTCCAGGACTTAAACGGGACTATAATAAATAGGTTTAAGGTAACTTTATAATTTAATATCAAATGAAACATTTCATTCGAATTTTCAAGCAAGAACAAACAAACTTGCTTAATCAAATCAAAGCCAATGGCTTACCCGTGGGTTCAGTAAATGGAATTCCTTTGGACCACCACGGTTTAAAGTATTCTGAAGCTCAAGAAATTATCAAAAACGAAAAGGCTTATCTGAAAGAATCAGGTCAGTTCGAAGGTGACGAAACAAAAGTTGTAGTTTCAAAGAAACTTTTTACAAAGTTTTTAGAACTAAACCACGACCTAAACCTATTCCTTTTGGGTCGACTAGACGGCAATGCCAAAACTTGGCTAACAATGGAAAGGAAAAAAGTGGAGTTCGCTAAAAGTCTAGTATCGCCCAAAAAAGATTTGGGAATGACAATATTTTTATTGTTACTTAGTACAGGACTTTGTTTATTGGGTTATTTTGTATTTAAAACTGATCATGGTGCTGGTATTATTCTTGTACTGTTTGGAGCAATAGTTTTATTTTTTGTTTTTTTGGGTATATTATTTTACACTATTGCATTATTCATTCACAAAAAAGCTAAAAAAGAAAAAGATTCGATACAGGGTAAAGATTTCTTTATGTATGGCCATGACGCCGACGACACAAGGGGTGTTGATGAATATGATGGCTTAAATGTGTCATTTTCTTTTACGAACATGCCTGACTGTCAAAGATTGATAGCGACCGCCTTTTCTTTGGGTGGTAAAATCGGTTTCATTATTCGTAAGGACACATCTGTAGATATTGATTTTAATGCGCACTATTTAAATTGCCGAGGTCCGGTTATACCCTGCATTATTCTAAAGGAAAGCATAATCTTTGATATATACTATCTACAGATTATTGATGGATGGATTTTGGGAGAAAAACCACCACTGGATACCATGACACTTTCTGAAAAACAGCTTGATGAATCAAAACACATGATTCCAAAGATTGAGCTGACGCCTGAAATGTTCATTTAACAGACAGTGCCTAAAGCACTGTCTAAAACCGTCGAGTAAATCGACGGTTTTTTGTTTGGGCAACTGTTCCCCTCCTTGTGGAGGAGGGGTGGCACTCCTGTGACGGGGTGGTGGTTAAACTTAATCACCACCTCCCCCTGCGGGTACTCCTCCTCCACAAGGAGGAGATTAAATACAGGTCTTTGCATTTTCATTAAAAATTCAGTAGTATGTAACATATGCCCGGGTGGCGAAATTGGTAGACGCAATAGACTCAAAATCTGTCGATGGCAACATCATGAGAGTTCAAGTCTCTCCCCGGGCACACGACGAAACAAACCTGCATTTCTGCAGGTTTGTTTCGTACGTGTGCCGGCCGGAGCGATATTTTGCGAGCACAAAAAAAATGCACTAGGTCTTGCCTAGTGCATTTTGCATAATTTGACATTATTGAATATAAATACTATAGTATTAATTGAAACATCATATTAAATATCACAATTAAATAATCTATAGTTATGTACATCTACAAACAAGGAGACCCTGACTTTCTTAAGGAATGGGATGAGTATTCTGAAGAAAAAAGAGCCCAACTAATTTTAAGTAATGAGTACTTTCTTGATGAAAGTAAAATGTCTTCATTAAATAGTGGCTTAGAATTTACAACGGGCATTAATTTTACCCAAAGAATGCTGGAAATTGCTCAATCTGAATCAGATAGAGAAGTTGCTGCTTTTAAAATAAAAGAGTTTTTATTTAAGAATTATCCCAAATTGAAGGGGTCTGCAAAAGATAGTTTTGAATTTAGAGCTGCAAATATATTCTATAAATTCGGAATGAAATCAGTAAGGGAGTCTGAATATGATTCTAATCCGCACCTTGAAAACCGCATTGGATTTCAAACAGTTGAACAAAATAAGATAAAAAACTATTTGAAAAAATGAACCTTAATCACGAAAGCAAAATTTGCTTTCGTGATTTTTATATTAAATATCAAAACTTTCAAAAAAAGTCTTTTTTTGCTAGAATGGTTTTGATGACATCCGACATGCAACCCAACACAGGTAAAACACTACTACGCACCTACCATGGTGTGTCTTATGCCCGACTTCCAATAAAGACGCAAACAATAATGCCAAAAGACAATTTAGAAAAAATTGTTTCAGAAGCAGTACTACCCCGCAAACAAGATTGTGATGTTTTATGTATAAGTGAAAAGGTTGTAGCAATAACCCAAGGCCGTGCATACCACATAGACGACATACACCCAAGTTGGTTTGCAAAACTACTTTCTAAATATGTATACAAATCAGACGCAGGTATAGGCATAGGTAGCCCATGGACAATGGAACTGGCTATACGTGAAGCTGGTTACATACGCATATTTTTTGCAGCAGCTGTGTCTGCTGTTACCACACCTTTTGGTGTACGCGGACTTTTCTACAAAGTAGTTGGCAAACATATAAACGCCATCGACGGCCCATGCGACTACACCATTCCACCATTTAATAAATATGCAAAGTTGCCACCTAAGGAACCACACAAGGCTGCAAAAAAACTTTCTGCACTACTTGGTATACCAGTTGTTATAATTGATGCTAACGACCTAGGTGTAAACTTATTAGGTGTTTCTGACGGCACAATTGATCAAGATATGATATGTGAACTTTTCCGCGACAACCCACTTGGCCAAAAGTCGGAATCTACTCCACTATGTATTGTTCGCAAATATGAGCCAACGAACTAAAAAAATAAACAATAAAAAAGTAAGTACAAAGAAAAAAGTTTTATTTAAAAAAACTAAACTTATTGTTATTGCTGGCCCAACCGCCACTGGCAAAAGCGACTTTGCTGTAGATATAGCTAAAATAATAAACGGAGAAATTATTTCAGCAGATTCCCGCCAAGTTTATACTGGTATGGACATAGGTTCAGGTAAAATAACTGAAGCAGAAATGCGTAATATACCCCACCACCTACTGGACGTTATAACACCTAAGAAAACTTTTACTGTTTCTGATTACAAAAAAATTGCCGAGAAAAAAATACAACAAATATCATCAAAAGGTATTATTCCGATTATGGTTGGTGGTACTGGTTTTTACATCGACACAGTTACGTCTGGAATGGTTTACCCTGAAGTTCCACCAAACAAAAGACTTCGTGCAAAATTAGAAAAAATATCAAAAGAAGAACTTTTTAAAATACTAAAAAAACTTGATAAAAAACGTGCAGAAAATATAGACAAAGACAACCCCGTTAGAATGATACGCGCTATCGAAATAGCTACTGCATTAGGTAAAGTGCCACCTTTAAAACAAAATGTGGAGGGTAGATACAACACACTGTATATTGGACTAAACCTGCCAGACGAAGTTCTGAAAGAAAACATTAAAATTCGCCTACTTAAACGTATGCGTGCAGGTATGGTAGCTGAAATAAAAAGACTTCACGATTCAGGTGTAACTTGGATGCGTATGTACGACCTGGGCCTAGAATACCGCTACGTTTCAGAACATGTGCAAGGTAAAATGAAGAAGGAAGAAATGTTAGAAAAACTAAACACTGAAATCTGGCACTATGCCAAACGCCAAAAAACTTGGTTTAAAAGAAACAATGACATAATCTGGATAGACCCACGTGATGCAAAACAAAAAGAGGGTGTGGTAGAGAAAGTAAAAGAGTTTTTAAAATAAATTAAATAACTAGATTTTCTAATTGTTTCTTGATTTCTTCTACAGAGTTTACTGTATCTACAACTACCTCATTTTCTAATGGTTGAATGTTTAAATCACCATAGTGTTTTTCTAGATCATTTAAATTTGTTATTAATTGATTTGGTAGGGGGTTTTCAGACCTTTTATCAAATCTTGATTCCCACAGTTCTCTATCAGAACAAATAACTAATATTGAAACTAATTTTATACCAAATTTAGAACACCATTCATATAGATTGTTTATTTCTTCAGTTTTATTAAAAGGGAAATCTAATACAAACTTAGTACCTAATACCGAATTAGTTTCAAGTATTTTAAACATTGAATCATAGCTTATTTTATTTCTAGTTTGATGTTCATTAACATAAGCTGAAGATACATCATATATGTCGTCTTTTCTTAAAATTAGTAAACTTCTACTTTCAGCAAAAATATTCGAGACGGTAGTTTTTCCGACACCAGGGCGTCCTCTAAATAAAATTACAGTTGTTTGATTGTTTGCCATAAATTTGCGGGCCCACGAGGATTTGAACCTCGGTCGCTCGTTTTGGAGACGAGAATTCTACCACTGAACTATAGACCCGTACGTCTATTTATACCTTTCCATGAACATTTTTGCAATAGCATGTAAGTTACGTGCTACAGAAACGTCATTATACCTAATTTTAATGCAACCCTGGTACCCTTCCTTTTTGTATTGACCCTTAGTTGGTTTTTGATATGTTTTATTAAATTGATTTTTAGGTATTTCTGTAATTTTAGACCAAAAAGACATTTGAGTCTTTTCATCATGATAAGGATGTAGATGCATCAAGACTCTAAATTTACTCTCATCTAAACTGAATGAATTTCTGAATAAGTATAAAAAAGTTGCAATTAAACCAGGATCAGAATTAGTAAATGATACTAGACTTTTTACAGACTTATTACCTTCGCAAAAATATAACATTGAACATAGTACGGATTGGTTTGATTTTGTTACATCTACTTTAGAAACTACACCCTTAGCAAAATCAATAGAAATTAAATCTTTTTTATGTGTCTTTTCACGTATAGTTTTCATGGAGGCTAGTTGTCCATTAGTATAATTCTGATTAATGCGAGTTTGTGCCTCATCTGACAATACAATACCTTTTACCCATCTTGAAATAGTGTCCTTAGAAACCCCCATCATTTTATGTAGTTCCTTAATAGAATACCCTTTTGCTCTTAATTTTTTTGTTTCAATTTCTAAGTCTTTTTTCATAATATTTATATATGTGGTTATATAACCTATTATATACTTTATAGAAATAAAACAAAACCCCTTTCGGGGTTTTGTTTTATTTCTTTGATTCTTTAAATGTTACTCGCTTTTTTAGTTTTTTAGAAAACTTAGTAAGTTCCATTTTACGTTGAACAGACTTCTTGTTTTTACGAGTAAACAAAGTTTCGCCAGACTCTTTGTGGACGAGTTTTATTAGTTTGTCTTTGTAGTATGCCATGGGGCTACTATAGCATATATTGGCTTTTTTGCAACCCTCACCACACACCACAAAGTGATGTTTCCCCTCTCCATAAATAATGGAGAGGGCCAGGGGTGAGGTCGAAGTAGTGCATTTAAAAACCACTGGCCCATATAGGGACAGTGGTTATACTTTAGCTTTCAGATGCAAACAGACTCTTTTGCTCAACGGGTCCAGACCTGATTTTCTTATACCAAAATCTGTCTTGATACTGACTAACAGAGTCCGAAAAAAATTCTTTTTGGTACAGTTCGTGTAAAGCCTGAAACCACTTGGCCGAGCCAAAACATTGTTCAAAATATTCCGGGTTCATAAGGAATAGATTTAACATTTTTTCAGTTATCATTTCTGACATTCTGGCAATGAAGTACTTTTCTTCAGGGTTTTTACATTCTTCTATGAATGAATTGTAATCAAACATATTGAAGTTTTTGATAAAAACCTTCTCTTTAATTTTATCAAATGTTTGACTCATTAGATCATCAATGTATGCAACTTGCATAAAATCGATAACATGACCTTTCTTAACTTTTTCCAATGGAAACTTTTCTTCGAGTTCCTTTCGGATTCCTTCTATTTGTATTTGTGTTTTCATGAACTATAGGGGGTTGGTTATTTACAGAATACAAAATACCTCAACCGTTGTCAAAGTCGACATATTTGAAAAATATGTGGTAGAGTTGTTTATTGCGAATTTTTTTATATATATTATAATTAACTAATGGCAAGACGATGGACAAAAAATGAAGAAACATTCTATAAAAAGGAACTCGAGCAACTATATATCAGAGAAAATAAAACTATTTCCGAAATAGGAACATTGTTAGGCATAAGCGAAAAAACAGTATTTAAAAGACTGCATAGACTGCAACTAAGAACAGCTCCTAGTGAAAAAACAAATTTCAGAAACAAAAGAAATGACATTACCCTACCTAGTAGATATTCTGATGATTTAGCAGAAGTCTTTGGTATATTACTAGGCGACGGACATATTTCTAAATACCAAGTAGTTGTTACACTTGGATCAAAAGAAAAATCTTACGCAAATTATGTTCAGGAATTATTAGAAAAGGTACTAAAGTGTAAAGCAACTGTATCAACAAGAAAAGCTGGCTACTACGATGTCTACATTGGTTCAAAAGAAATCGTAAATTGGTTTATAGAACAAGGTTTAGTTCACCACAAAGTCAAATCTCAAGTAGATTGCCCTTTATGGATTCAAAAAAATGAAAAATATTCTCAAAAATTTATTAGAGGTTTTTTCGACACAGACGGGACCGTGTATTCACTGAAAAAGGGTGTGCAAATTGCTTTTACTAATGCATCGTTACCGCTTTTGCAATCTACCAGAAATATGCTATTATGTTTGGGGTATAAACCGTCTGTAGTTTCTGCTAATAAAGTATACTTGACTAGACAAGAAAATTTAGATAGATTTTTTAGTACTGTGTTACCACAGAACAAAAAACATGTAGATAGGTTTTATACATTTAAAAACACACGCGTCGGTACTCAAGTGGTCAACGAGGGGAGACTGTAAATCTCCTGACTTCGGTCTTCGAAAGTTCGAATCTTTCCCGGCGCACAAAAAAACCCTGAATGGAAACATTTAGGGTTTTAGTATTTAGGGAATTTTACTTCCCTTTCTTCTTTTTTAGGTGATGTTGCTTTCGATTCAAGTTTGTTGTCCTTGAACCCTTGGCAGGAGGGGGTGAAACTTTTGTTACTTTTGTTACGATACCTGTAAAAACAGGTATCGGTGCTTTGACTTCATCTGGTAGTATTATGTTCATATTTACAAAATTTATCTC
>CAIQAW010000018.1 GCA_903869875.1 Candidatus Nomurabacteria bacterium
TACCATTCAATAAATTTATTATAGACTCCACCGCCATGTCACTGGCAACCTGGTTTGCATAGTCAGTGTTATACGCTGTCGGACCGTTTGAAACATACCAAGTTGATAATGGTAGTTTTTTAAATTTTTCATCATGAATTTCACCGTCAAATGCAGCTTGTAACCTGCCTGCTGAAAGTTCAGTGTACAAAGCATCAATATTTACAGCTTCTTCAAATGAACAGTTTACCAACAATGCGCCATTATGCATCATGTTTAAATGTTCCTTAGTAAAATACCCTTTTCCTGCTTGTTTAGATGCATGCAAAGTTACAATGTCAGAAGACTTAACTAATTCTTCCATAGAAACATACCGCATGCCTATTTCCTTTTCTAAGACTTCTTTTCTAGTTCGACTAAAATATAATACTTCTTTAACACCAAATGTTTTTAATGTTCGTGCAACAATTTCACCTATGTGACCCATGCCTACTATGCCTACTGTTGCACCTTGTAATGACTTTGTTGTTTTAAAAGTTTTTATACCAGTACGGCCCAAGTCAAAAATCTCACGGGTCATAGACAACATCAACGACATGGTATATTCAGCAACAGCATGTGCATTTGCACCAGGGCAATTAGTAATTGCAATATTTTTTGATGTAGCTAATTCATGTCCAGACACAAAATGGCGCCAATCAGAACCGGTAAAACATATTGCCTCTAAAGTATCAGTCGATGCAATAACAGAGTCAGTAACTTCCTCTATGCCACCTAGTATATATCCTTGTTTGCCTTTTAGTGCCTCGATCAATTCTACTTCTGTGGCCTTGGGTTTATCTAAACGAGTAAAACTAAATCCTGCATCGGTCAGTTTCTGTTCGTGTTCAGGTAATATGAATAGCGAATCAGTGATTAATATGTTTTTCATGATACCCAGATTATCGCACTTTTTACGCATTCATGCCAGCCACGTAGCCTGTGGTCCAACATAACTGTAAAGAGAACCCTCCAGATGGGCGGTTTATGTGTAGCAAGTCACCGATAATAAACACGTTTGGGTACAGACTACTGCGCATAGTTTTAGTATCCATATCAGCCAGTGGCACGCCACCGTCGGCAACTACTGCCCTGTCGAAGCCCATTAGACCAGTTATGGTCATCGGTACGGCCTTTATTAGGGCCACCAGGGCTTTGCGTTGTTCTTTGCTGATACTGTGCACCTTGGTGTCTACATCTATATCTAGCAGGCTTGTAGCCATAGCGTTAACTGCATCGGCCATGCCGTCTGGCACAATGTTTGCCATTATGTTTTTCAGCATTTTGTTTTTGTTTGCATCAAAAGCCTTTATAACAGTGTTGTCTAATGCGCCCAGGTCTGTGTCGGGGTACATGTCTATGGTTGCGGTAACTTCGCCTTCAGTTAATAGGTCGTGGACTTTGCGTGCACTGTTTAGTATTAACGGTCCAGACACACCAAAATGCGTAAATAGTATTTTACCAATTTTCGAGAAAGACTTTTTCTTGTCTACAAAAAAAGTAACCTTCATAAAAGACAAAGACACACCAGCTAACGCATGTATGTAACCTTCGCGTACTGCTAACGGTACTATAGAAGGTGTAGGTTTAGCCAGTTTGTGACCCATGTTTTCTAACCAATTAAAACCGTCGCCAGTAGAACCAGTGTATGGGTGTGACAGACCACCAGTAGCAAATATAAAACTGTCAGCTGTATATGTAACACCACCTGCAACAACACCAGTAACAGCATGTGTTGTTTTTTCAAATATTATTTTACTTACAGGTGAACTGGTTTTAACAGTTACACCATTATTAAACAGATATTTTTCTAATGTGTGGTACACGTCTAGCGCACTTTGTGTTTGTGGAAATGCACGTTTACGTGCCTCGACAACTAATGGCAAACCGCGAGAAGTAAAAAATTCAAATGTGTTGTCTTTGTTAAATTGCGAAAAAGCAGAAAACAAAAACTGGTCAGTGTTGTTTTCGTGAACATAGTTTTTTAAAAACAAACGTAAGTTAGATTCGTCGTTGGTTATGTTACATCGGCCACCGCCAGAAATTTTAAGTTTTTCGCCCATGTTTTTATTCTTTTCCAAAAGCAAAACATTTTTACCCCGGGCACCAGCAGTACCAGCAGCCATCATACCTGAAGCCCCACCACCGATAACCACTACATCGTAGTGGTTGGTTTTGTTTGTAGTGGTGGGTTTTTCCATGTTTTTAGTATAACACATAAATACTGTTTTGTCTTTAGTGTCAGCAAAAACAAAAAACGAACACATTTGTGTTCGTTTTTTGTTTTATTGCTTTACTACTACTTTTTTTGGTTTCTTTACGTTTTTTTGTTGACTGTTATTACCTTTTGCCATAAATATTCTTGTGGTTATTTATAATACTTATATTATACACAATTATTTTATACTACAATAGCGCTGGCTTGCCACTGCCTGCAAATATAAAACTGTTTACAATATTTTCTAGTGTTTTTTGTACAGTGTCTTTGTCGTATGCTGTTATACCTTGGTCTGGCGAATAGTTGCCAATGTTTGTCGAATGCACAACTGTTTCTATGTTGTAACATTTGTTTTTATACACTGTTCTATACGAAGTTACATCGTACAAATTCCCTGCCCCGGCGTCTGTAGAACTGATAATACTGAAATCTATACCGTTTATCTTTGCATTACCTATGGCAACTTGGCCTGAATTAGGTTGCGGTGATGTGCAACTTAATAAAGCTAATTTGTCTGAACTAGTGCCTACATTTACCACAGCTTCGCTAAAATTTGTTTTTGGTTGGAACATTCGTGGTATAAACACTGTTGCCAACACAGAACCTTTTGCTGTAGAACCAGACATCCACTGCTGTGTTGGAACTGCTGCGTTTTTTGCACCACCGGCAACAAATATAAAATCTTTCGGGTATGTAATAGAAAAAGTTTTTGCACTGTCAGTGTATGTGTTCTGTATTAACGAATCAAACTGTGTACAACCAACTTGTGGTATAGATTGGTATGTTAGGTTTTCTTTGTCTTTATATATATACGCACCATCTGTGCCCTGTATCATACCTCCGAATGCAACACTAGCTTCGGCACCTTTTTCTGAATTAGCTAATGCAACGCGTAGTTCTTCTTTCTGTAATGTACCTTCGGCAAGTGTGTTCCACCACAAGTCACTGTAGCCTGTCATGTTTGTTGTTTGCAAACCACCTATGTTACCACTAAACGTACCAGTTTTTTTGTCTTTTTCTGCTGGTAATATGTATAGGTTGCCACTAACATCGTTACCTTTTACTGTAAGTTTTAGCCACATTACGTCTTTCAAAGTTTTACTTACAACGGTTTCTTTGTAGAAACAGTAGTCCTGAGGTTCTGTAACTACAGGTTTAGTAACAGGTATTTCTACAACTGGTTCAGCAACCGGCGGTATTTCTTTTTTAACTTGTGTAAAATAAACTACACAACCCGCAACGAACAATATAACAACACCAAAAAGTATAAAAGTATTTTTTCTCATGTATACAAGTATAACACAAACAGCAAGCTACAAAAAATTTATACTAGTGGCCCTTACCACCTAACGACTTATACAACTTACCAGTTAGTAGTAACACAGCAACACCTACAAACATCAACACACCAGGGTGTGCAACAAAATACGAAACTTCATGTATCAAGTCCTTAAAGCCCTGGGTTATAGCCGCAGCACTAAATGTAATTAAAAATAAAAACAACAATGGGTAGCGGTGCAACACCGGCTGGGTAAACTTACCTGCAGTGTCATGCAGTTCCTTTATCATGTGTTCGATATTTTCTACAGGGTCTTTTTTCATAAAAATAGTATACCACCGTTATCGTGGCATTGGAAATGCGTGTAGTTCGGCACGTAATGCGGCGTAGTTTGGTAGTGTCCGTGCAACAAGGGCCCAGAACATGGGTCCATGGTTCATCTGTTCTAGGTGGCATAGTTCGTGCACTATCAGGTAGTCTACCAGGTGTGGTGGTAGGTGTATTATTTTATAATTGAAGTTTAAGTTCCTTTTTGACGAACAACTACCCCACCTTGTTTTCTGATTTTTAATAAATACCCTTCCATACGAAAACTGATAGAGTGTGTTCCACTCTATCAGTTTCGTTGCAACAAGTACGCGAGCCGTTTCTATTTGCTGGCGCCGAGCTACCGATATTTTTTTCTTTGGTCGGCGTGCCCGAACAAAGTATTTTAATATTTTTGATCTAAACACAAAAAGTTTTAATAACCTTTATTATATACCTGGTGGTTGCCATCTTCAGTTAGATCTAAGAAAGATTCTAATGTTAATGCACCCACATACCACACATCGTCCACTAACTTTATAGATTCTTTATTTAAGATTCCATAACGTTCAGCTATTTCATCACGTTTAGTAATAAAATCTTCAACGGGTGATGTTTTAGGTTTTTCCTGTTCTGTAGTTTGTTCAGGAAAAGCTAAGGTTATTTGTTGGCCAATTTTTTCTTCTGGGTTCATGACTTTATATATTAGTTAACTGTACCGTCGTCTTTAGTGTGTACAGGGGTAGCGTTTTCACTGACAATAAAATGTCCGTTAACTTCTAACACATCGTCTACACTGATACCTTTTTCTTCAGCAAAAGCTTTTTTAAGTTCTAAAAAATCTTGCTCAGGAGTTGTTTCTGATATCATTTCTTTTGGTAAAGATTCTGTTGATCCATCAAATATTTTTTCATTCATTTCCATAATATGTAGTATATTACTTTTTCTTTTTAGCAACAACCCCGCCTGAAGTACGGGCAGGCTTTTTAGCAACTGTTTTAGGTGCTACTTTTTTAGCTACTGTTTTTTTAGCTACTGCTTTTGGAGCTACCTTTTTAGTTGGTTTATCCATTGCACGGTCTAGTAGTGCCTTAAGTTCAGGTGCATTTGCAACTTTAACAGGTGCAGAAGTCTTTTCCCAAGGCTTTACGTTTTCTACTTTAGCTGGTTTTACAACTGCAGTACCTTCCATAAGTTTTATTAAACGGTCTAGTTTACTGTTGATAGCTTCCATTTGCTTGTGCATTGGGTCGTTGCCTGCTGGTGCATGTGCAGCTGGTGCATATGCTGGTTTAGGTGCAAAGTCGCGTGGACCACGGTCGTTTCTTGGTGCTGTACCTGTGTCGCCTTTCTTTTTACCGAAACATTCGTTACAGAAAACTGGCTTTTCGCCTGATGGGCGGAAAGGTACTTCACATGTTTTACCACATTCACTACATACTGCCTTAAACATTTCTGTTGGACGGTCATCGCGACCTCCACGGTCGTTACCACCCCAACGCTTTGGGCCTCCGAAACTTGGGCGTCCACCGCGGTCGCCACCTCTGAAACCTCCTCTATCTCCTCCTTGGTTATATGCCATATGATTTTCTCAAAAATCACGTCGCGCAATGTCGATTGAAGCGCGACGCTTCTTGTTTTTAATTTTTAATTTCTATTATCTTTTTCTTAGCAGTTTCCCCTGACACGATGCGTACATCAGTCGGTGCAACATCAAAATATGTTGCCAACGCTTTTATAATTGCACGGTTTGCTTTGCCATCTATCGGCACTGCTTTTACAGACACCTTGTATATTACAGGTTCTGTAACTGGTTCTATACCCAACGTCGGTTGGGTTACGCGTTCTACGCTTTCCGCCTTGGCATTAGTTTTAGCAATGACGGATATCTTCATCCCGTTTAGAAGCAGATCGCGATCATTGCGATTTTTTGCTTAGTTACATTTGTAATTTTATTTTTTATATTTACCATATACTAAACTCGTAACATTGCGATCGCGGCTTCTAACGGGATTCATTTTCTATATAAATTATGAAAGGTGTTTTGAAACAAGCTTTGTCATTTCAAACATTGTAACTTCTGCTTTACCACCGAATACTTTTTTCAAGTTTTCGTCTGCTAAAATGTTACGTTTGTTACTTGGGTTCTGAAGATTGTGTTTTTTAATGTAAACCCAGATTGCCTTAACTACTTCTGAACGAGGCATTGGACCTGCGCCAACTACAGCCGCTAGTTCTGGACTGATTTTCATTGGTTTCATAAATGCACTGTTTGTCTTTGCTGCTACTTTTGTTGTTGCCATGTATTTTTTTCTTTGATCTGCCATTACCCGCCTAAACGGTGGCATTTCATATTATTATTAATATAGAGACAATTATACCATTAATACCCCCAAATAGCCAGCGTAATACAAAACACCCCCATTGGGGTGTTTGTTTTTAACTATGCTTGTGCAGTTTCTGTAGATTCTGCAACTTCTTCTTTTTCAACTTCAGACACTTCTTCTGCAACAACTTCTTCACCTTCTACTGGTAATACTGGTGTAGCTGTATGTTCAGTAGTAGTTTCTGTGTGTTCTACTGTAGTAACTGTTTCGTCTTTTATTTCGTCTGACATAATGTGTATTCGTTTAAATAGTAATCGGCAATGCAGTATATACTACTATGTTACGAACACCTAATTATTCTGTTGTTACACCGTCGAACTCTGGGCCGCCTGCCTCAGCCATGGCCTTAGTAGCACGTACCACACCGTCTTTGTGGTGGGCTGGACTGTATATGGTATATAGCTTTAATGCATCAGTTGTTGATGTATTTATAACGTTGTGGTGGGCACCAGAAGGCACTATTACAGCGTCACCGTCGGCAACAGTGTATTCTGTGTCGTTTATTATTACCTTGCCTGTGCCTGACTCGAATCGGAAAAACTGGTCGTTTTCTGTGTGTACTTCAGCACCAATTTCTTCGCCTGGTAGTAACGACATCAACACAAGTTGGCAATGTTCGCCTGTATACAAAACATGTCGGAAATCTGTGTTGTCTGTTGTAAGCTTTTCAATATTGTCTTTGTAACCTTTTTTCATATAGTTCATTCATTTAGATTTGTAATATACTCATTGTATCACAATCTTTATACGCACAGTGTCGCCTTCTTGCACACCCTCTATCCTGCGTACTTTTTTACTTATACATAACAGGTACCCCGCCTGTTTATGTGGAAACAAAGACGTAGTCCACGTTGTTTTGCCGACAGTTACATTAACCTTAACAAAACCTTTTGTATATACGGCACGTATTTTTTCTGACAAGGTTTTTTCTAAAGTTACAAAATGCCAACCACCGTCGCCAGGCCAACGCCATACTTCAGACACGATTGTAAAATTTTTCTTTAAACTTGGCATGTTACCTTTTATTACTTGTGCGCACTGTATACAGATACAGGTCCTCTACTTTTTCGCGAGCCCAGGGTGTTCTACGTAAAAAAACCAAACTAGACTTTATACTTGGGTCGTTGGTAAAGCATTTTATATTTATATGGTGGCCAAGTTCTACCCAACCAAGTTGTTCAACAAGGTATTCTAAAATATGGGCCAATGTTTTACCTTGTAGTGGGTCGTTTTGGTGGGCATTATTCATTACATGTATAGTATACCAAAACACAAAATATAAAAAACACCTACGGGGAGGTGTTTATGCTATTAAAATAATTTTGTAGATCTTCACCAGGTTTAAACAACCGATGCATTACAGTACCGTTTAACATCCACACGACGAGTCTGTTTTCAACTCCAAAACCGTCTTTGTGTTCCCGTCTGAAACTTGCCAGATCAGGTGTATCAAAAGTACATCTTGGGTCCATAGTTATCGACAAACCTAATAGTTCATGCTGTATCGCCTTTTTAAAGTCAAAAGTAATACAGTTGATGTCCTCGATAATGTAAGGCGCACCACCATGGTCTACAATTAATTTATATAGACCATCCTTTTTTATTTCAAACCGGTGGTAAAAAGGTCCAACATAACACGACCCTCCTGCAAAACGTTCAGCCATTTTTTTGACTAAACCCTTGGTATAGCCGTACAGACCAGCATGACATATACCGATTTGTCCGTCTTTCCAGAAAGCTATTATGGCACTGTCAGCACCATATGCAACAAGACCAATTTCTTGTTCTTTAGTAACCATAGCGTCTGCAGACAGCCAAAGGTCAGTTCTACTTGTTACATCCGTAACGTCAGGTCCGTGGACCTGTTTTTGTATTATTAGTTTCATGATAACAATGTTTTTATTTAAAGTACCATAAGTAAAAACATTGTTCAATACCCTACACTCCCGGTACAAATTTTAACGATATAGAGTTTACGCAGTGGCGGATGTTTTATGTTTCATTTTTAAGGACAACACTAAATAGCTGGCATGCGGTTTACTAAACGAACAAGCTCAATATCATCATAATGCTGTAATAGATCTTTTGTATCATTATTTAGTTGACCTTTTTGTAACTTATCTCGTAAAACTGCTAATTGCTTTTTGCCAAAAACTTACGTCTTTGGATCATAGACACCCTCAAGGTCACGAAACACAGAGGTTATTCTAGTATCTGTTTCGTTTATTAAACCAACATATTCTTTATCCGGTGCAGACTCCTTAAACTTTGGCTTCCAGTCTTGGTAAAGATCACTGTCTAATAGGCCGTCTTGGGCCAAATGACCAAACTCATGATGCAAAAAAGTTGTGTCGATCGTTGGTTTTGATATTTCATTTTGCCCAGGCATCGGCGGTCGTGGTACATTCTCTTTAACAAAAACAGAACTCTTTATATTTTCTGGAACATCGTCTCTACCACCAGGAACATAGAAAGCAGCCCCTTGTTTAATATTTTCTTCTCCTGTCATTTCATGCAACACACTTATAGCTTCTTTAAATTTTTCA
>CAIQAW010000019.1 GCA_903869875.1 Candidatus Nomurabacteria bacterium
GAAATAAATTTATTTAAAAAATTAAACACACCAGCAAAGGTGCAAGATTTTTTGCAGTCTATACCCATAAACTTTGAACACGATAAAAAGGACACAGCCAAAAGCCCATTATATGTAATACGCCACAACAGTGCCCACTGTATAGAAGGTGCGGTGTTGGGTGCATATATACTTTCTACACATGGGTACAAACCACTACTGATGCATTTGAAAACAAACAGTGGCGACATGGACCATGCCATAGCCCCGTTCAAACAAAACGGGTACTGGGGTGCATTAGCTAAAACAAACCATGCTGTGTTAGGTTACCGCGACCCAGTGTACAAAACCATTCGCGAACTGGCTATGTCGTATTTCCACGAATATTTCTTAAATAATGGCAAAAAAACACTGGTAGGGTATACACAACCCATAAATCTAAATACATTTGAAAACGACTGGGTATATACTAACGAAAACCTATGGGGTATAGACGAGTCTTTGTCTACAGCAAAACATTACGACATAGCACCGAAGCAGAATATGCAAAATTTACGTAAAGTAGATAGGGTGGTTATAGAGGCGGGGAATGTTGTTCAATTCCTTGACAAATAACCACGGAAATGCTACTATAGAACACATTGGAATTCTCTCTATTATTTTTAGCGTGTTGAATTTCAATACCTAAAAATATATGACTATAACAAGAAAGGCTTCAAAGCCTAAGGCGTCTTTTGCGCACGCCCCTAAACCTGCGCATTCTGCCCATGCCCCGCATGCTGGTGGACATAAAACAGCACACAGTGCCCCTAAGGCACCGTACCAAAAACCTTTTGCATCACGAGGGGGTTCTTCGTCTGCACACGGTTCTTATTCCCGCCCGAACGACCGTATGGTCGGGCAGGCATCATCTTCACGACCTTCATATTCTGGATCTTCACGCTACGGCGGAAACAGTGGTGGTAGTCGCGGTGGGTACAATTCCCGCCCGACTGAACGTTCGTTCGGGCAGGCACGCCCAGCAAGTAATGCCGGACGTAATGGCCAAGGTCGCGGACGTAATAAAAGTAGATACGAAAACATAGATGTGTCACGTTTTATAAACAAGGCTACACCTGTTAAAGACGAAGTTAAATACGTTGCAACACACGCGTTTGCTGACTTTAAAATTGAACCTAAACTAATGAAGGCCATCGCTGCACGCGAATACGTACACCCTTCACCGATACAAGACAAATCTATACCTGAGGCACTAAAGGGCCACGACATATTAGGTATAGCAAACACTGGTACTGGTAAAACAGCAGCGTTTCTAATACCACTAATAAACAAAGTTATACTAGACATTAGCCAACCCAAGTCTACCGATGGCCCAGACCATACTGGCCAAGTACTAATAATGGCACCGACTCGTGAACTAGCAATACAAATTGAAAAAGAATTTTTAGCTTTTACTAAAGGCATGAAAATGTATTCTGTAGTTTGTGTTGGTGGTGCACCGATACGCCCACAAATAATGGAAATCAAACGTGGTGTAGACTTTATTATCGGTACACCAGGCCGTTTGATGGACCTTATGAAGCAAGGTTACCTAACAGTAGACCATGTACATTCAGTTGTACTAGACGAAGCCGACCGTATGCTAGACATGGGATTCGTAGACGACATGCGCCGCATATTAAGTAAAGTTCCAGCTGATGCACAAAAACTTTTCTTCAGTGCAACATTGGCACCTGAAATTGAAAACCTTGTAAACACATTCTTAGTTAAACCTATCAAGGTTATGGTTAAGACACGCGACACATCTAAAAACGTTGAACAAAACGTTGTACGCGTACCACGTGGTTCATCTAAAATAGATGCATTGCACGATGTGTTGATTGCCGAAGGTGCAGACAAAGTTCTAATATTCGTTGAAACAAAACGTGGTGTAGACCAACTGACAGAGGAACTAACTAAACGTGGTTTCAAGGCTGGTAGTATACACGGCGACAAACGCCACCGCGACCGAGTTCGTACACTAGACTTGTTTACACAAGAGAAACTACAAATACTTGTTGCAACAGACGTGGCAGCTCGTGGTCTGGACATACCAAATGTGTCACACGTTATAAACTACGAAATACCTCAGACTTACGACACATACGTACACCGCATAGGCCGTACCGGCCGTGCAGACAAACGTGGTACAGCATTAACATTCGTACCAGCGTAATATCTATATTATATAAAAACTGCGAGGCAAGACCTCGCAGTTTTTATATTGACAAAATACTAAAAAATGTATATAATAAACAAAAAGTAAATTAAAAAAATGACAGATACACCTAAAAACCTCACGCTAGAAGAGGTGGCAGAAATCCTCTTGAAAAAAGACACTCGTACAATCGAGTCTTATATTAGTAAAGGATTTTTGAAATCCACTACACTAAACAATGTTGTTACAATTACAGCGGAAGAACTTGCACAAAAACTTGGAGTGGACGATTTTAACGAACCATTTATCGATGAATTTGAAGCCAGAACTATTGCAAACTTAACAAAACCTTTAACTATTAAATATTGTCAGGAAAAAGGAATTCCTTTTTTTACCCTTAAACATTCCAACAACCAAGGAGATAGAGTTTTATTCAAACGTTCTCTGATTGAAGATTGGAAATCTAGGCAATTCTACTGCATAGATACTGATACTAACTACATTGAAAATGTCGCTCGTGGTAGAACTCTCAAAATACTGAATCAAAATTTTTGGGCTATTTCTGAAATGTTGAATCTATCGGAAAGACAACAAGATTGTATTCATATGTATTTAAAAGGCAAGAGCCTTGATAATATTTCAGACCATGTGCAACTAACTAGTGAAAGAGTCCGTCAAATCGTTGAGGACGTTGTAGTACGTATGAAGAAATTTTACAAAAGGATTTCTGAATTC
>CAIQAW010000020.1 GCA_903869875.1 Candidatus Nomurabacteria bacterium
AACACAAAAAAGTAACTTAGGCAAGTTTAATAAATAAATCGAGTTTGATTTTTTATGTACATTTCGTTCGGGTCGCGCTTGGGTCGGGTAAATTTTGACAGTACCCGACATAATTTTGCAAAATCAACAACTGCGCGACACGATTCTGCTGAATCGCAAATTTTTTTCATATGTTGTGGAAAACTATAGTTGTTTGTTTTTTAAAATGGTATACTTATATACAGTAACCCTACGTGTCGGCATCATACGGTTACCTTATAAACATAATTATAATTTTTATGAAATCATTACACACAGTTACATTTATTTTGCTTGTTATCGGTGGATTGAACTGGCTACTAGTTGGCGTGTTCAGTTGGGATGTAGGTCAAATATTTGGCGGACAAGGTGCACTTATATCTCGCATCGTGTACATATTAGTTGGTCTTTCAGCAATTTACGAAATACTTGGTCACAAGTCTAGTTGCAAAGAATGTTCAACTAAACCTATGCAAGGCGCAGCAATGTAATTCATTACATTTCGATAGAAAAATAACCCTACATTTGTAGGGTTATTTTTTTGCAACGATAATAGAACAAGGTGGTATGTTGAACAAATAAAAAATATCGTAAACCTTTTTAAAATACTTTTCTACAGTTTTCTTCATAGTTAAACTATATTGGTGGAATATTATAAACATACCACCGTCTGCTAGGTTGTTGTATGCATTGTTACAAACTGTATCGCGTTCAGTGTTGGTCAAGAATGAAAAAGGAATGCTAGTTATAACTAAATCAGCTTTTTTACCCAGCAAATTTTGTTCGTAGTTAAAATCTTGAGCAAAACCACGAACTATAACTATGCGTGGGTCGTTTATTGTTTTTAGTATATCTATAAAGTTTTGGTTTTGTTCTACTATGTATAGTTTGCCTGTAGGTGCTATCTTTTTTAAAAGTTCGCGCGTCATAACACCGTTGCCTGCACCCTGTTCTACAACCATATACATATTGTTAGGTAACAATCGAGAAACTTTTTTAATTAAAAAATACGAACTAGGAAAAGCCGCCCCTACACGGTAGTCGTCTACAAACTTTTGCAGGAAAAACTTTTTCCGAATATCTGTAATTGTCTTTAACATATATTAAGCACCTACTATAGCATGAAACAGCACCGAAGCACCAAATATATAAACTGCACATATTATACCTTCGCCTACTAATACACCTAATACAAATTTGCCTACATTTACCCGTGCTGTACCTGCCAGGTAACATATAACGTCTGTTGGTAAAAAAGGTGCCATGCTCCAGACAACTATAACAGGTAGTTCGTATTTAGAAAGGTATGCACTGCCTTTGGTAACTAGTGGTTTATATTTTTCTTTTACAAAGCTATCTATATGTAAATATTCAAAGAAATAGTAAACACTAAGCGAAGAAACCACTATGCCAGTTAGTATTATAAAATATAATGGTACAGGCGGTATAAACAGTAACCCTACTATTATTAATATTGTTGAGGGTATCAATGTAAAACCACGTACACAACCTAGTAGAAACAATATTGCGTATGCCCATATTGGTGGTTTACTTATTAAACTTGTTATCAAAGATTTTACTAATGGCGCATTAAACAGATAAGTTCCGACAAAAAAAACAACTAAGCAGGACCATAGTGTTAATATAAGTATTCGTCTTGATTTCATATACATATTGTAACATATATGCATTGCATAATAATGTTGTTATAATACATAGCATGACAAGAAACATAAACCGCGAACATAAAGAATCTTTAAAAACTCTCGACAAAGTTGCTCTATTTATAACTAAAATAGTAGGTACCATGTGGTGCGCTATAGCTTTTACCATATTGGCACTTATTAGTTTACCTGAAGCATTGCATAACGGTACAGGTACAACTATATCGTGGATTGCTCAAACTTTTCTACAACTAGTATTACTATCTATAATCATGGTTGGGCAAAATTTACAAAGCAAACATTCTGAATTACGGGCAGATGCAGACTACGAAACTAATCTAGAAAATAAAAAAGATATCGAAACACTTATGCAACGCCTGGACGACATAGAAGAAAACAAATTAAACAAAATCTTGGCAATACTGAAAGACAAATAATACATTTAAATATTAGTTAGCAGTTTGACCAGCGATATCTGTTGTTGGTTTTTCTATTGATTCAGTCAGTGTTTTACTTTGTATGTCGGGCAAATACAGGTCTAGTTGTTCGTTTATTTCACTGTCTGTAATTGTGGTTGCGCTTTGGTCCTCAGGTAGATGTTTCCATGGTGGTTTTTGTCCATAACCGTATGTACCAAATATAAGTACTGGTGTACCGTATGTTGCTATTTGGTCGTTGGGTGTCAGTGTCCATTGGTTTACCCAGTCGTATATAAACATAGCGTCAGCTTCAAATAAACGCACGCACGAATGGCTGGCCGCATACCCAGGTAGTTCGTACTGGTGTAAAGACATACCGTCGAAGTTAGCAAAGTTTACGTTCCACGGCATTATCCATGTGTCGTCTATGTTGCTTATTGTTACTTTTTGTTTCCAGTTTGCAAAATAAAGTTTACTTGGTGTTTGTGTGGCCTTCTTACCTGTACTTACAGGGCCCCAGCGTACTAACTTGCCATTTTCATATAAACCAAAAGCCTCTACACGTTGTGACACGAATATAAATTTAGACAAATCTTTAATACGGTCTATATATGCTGGGTATGGCGACAATGCCATCATGTCTACACCGTCCCATGAAGTTGGTACAGTCAATACAGCACCTTTTTGTATCTTGTGCATATTAATGCGGTTTAATGCCAACACCATGTCGACATTTTCTTTACCAACTGCATCAGTAATTTCTTTGCGTGGATTTGTGGCAATAGTTAATGTTGTGTATTGAATGGCTAACTCAGGCTTTACGTCGGTAACTGTTTCTTCGGTTTTCTGTACTGGCAATTCAGATGTTTTTTGTGTGCCGTCTACTGGTTGTGTAGTTGTATTTTTATCTATTACGGATTTATATAAAAAAGAAAAACTAATACCTTGATTTTTCAAGTAAAAAAACACACCGCCAACTAACACCAACACGGCCAATACTATTAAAATAATTTTTCCACTACGATTCATGTGCTGATTGTAACATGTAGATATATAAAAACAAAAAATCAAGTTAATATATTGACAATATTTAATTTAATGATATAGTATAAAAAACAATCTTTCAAAATGAGCGAATTAAATAGAACCGGGCTGACTACCTTAAATATAATCAAGTCACAAATTAAAGGGTTATTAAAGCAGTACCATGCTAGAACCCGAACGTTGGCGAATGTGTTCTACTATGCATGTAATATATTGCAGAAAGATCCAGATTACAGTACTTACCTACCATTAAATGTGATGCAAACAATGAAAGAATCTTTTAAGCCAATTGGCAAATACGATTCTAAAAAACAGGCATTACATGAAAAGTTGTTTCATGAACTGCATACCGCTTTTTTAGTCTTAACTTTTCCAGGTGTAAAACAGACGGAAATAGAAGAAATTAAAAAATACTTTTACGAACTGGGTTTAGAAGGTTCATTAGAAGGTTTTCTTCGCGACGAATACAAACTTGGTTACGAAAAAAATTGTATCAATGAACTACCGTTGTCTATACTGGTCAACATGAAAACTGCTGCCAGATCTGTAGAACATTTTTCATTAATTGGAGATTTCGACATAGCAACAATGCAAGAGAAATTGCATAAATACTACGATGGTAAAAAACTAACTGCTGAATTTCCAACTACTATTTATTCTGGACCATTAAGTTTCCATTTAAAAAATAAAGATGGCAACAAAGTTGGTTATGTACATGTTACATACACCAGAGCAGCAACATTTTTTATAGTTGCTGACTAGGCCACCTTTAAAAAACAAAACCCTATTCTAATTTAGAATAGGGTTTTTTAAAATTTAAATTCAGTAATCAATTAAACATGTCTACATGTGCATTTGCAGGCAATAACGTTCCATGCTACCGTAAAGAAAACACATTCATTATGAATATACCTATTAAATCAAACGAACTTATAAACATTTACCTTGAAGGCAAAGGTAAGTTTGCAGAAAAAAAATCTGACACCGAGTGGGCTATATGGTGGAAAGAAGACCAGCCAGCTGTGGAGGTTACAATTAATTCAGACCATGTTGTTTTTGAATGCAAAAACAGTTCCGGTGAAGAATTTTACGCAACAGAATTCAGAAACTTTAGAAACATAAAACCTATTTATATAAAATAGGTAAAACAAAAAGCAAGAATTTTTTCTTGCTTTTTTTATTTAAATCGATTCTTCAATTTTTTGTTTTTTATCTAAATACTCTGTCCATATAACAGGTTTATTCTTAATGTATTTTCGAAACTGGCTAAAATGTTTTCTACTTTGTAAATATTCGAGGTTAAACATGTTGTCATAGGCTTCCTGTTCTGACGCATGTATAACGTATGTTTCAAACAAAGTCATGTTTTTAAAACCAGTATAATAACCAGACTCAATGGACATCCATAACCAGTTAAAGAAAAACAGGGTTTCTAACTGTTGCGCAAAGTGAATTAGTTCATGGTTTATAAAATATGGGCGCATATTAGGGTGTATTTCAGATGTTGTAAATATAAACGGGTAAAAAGCAGCCATTTTTGCACCACCATGTGTACCTGTAAATTTGCTATACCAGTATAAAAACTTCGTTGCCTTTATTTCTATGTACCATGGTTTTCTCATATTGTAATTATACGATAATATTATAACCAGCACCAGGCGTGTATTTGACACAATTAATTAGTAGTATTGATATATATGTGTCATAACACAATAAAAAACTGTACATTGTCAACTATAGGTATATACTATGTGTGTAGCAAAGGTATCTAATCGAAGATATATCCAGACTCGTTAAATCAGTCGACTGAAAAGTTAATAAGATTTCAGAGGAAAGTATCTAGAATGTGTTACTTTTAAATTCGCTTTGCTTCGGGTAATTATGAAGCCTGCCGATGTCCCCTTTTGGGACCGCAGTATTAACCTAATAGAATACAAATTTATGAAATCAATCTTTTCTAAGGTAACTAATAGTTTCCTTGTTCAAACTGGCCTAGTTGTTAGTGCAATAGTACTAATGGTGGCGCCCGTTATAGTTAGCGCAGCTACATTTAACACTTACTTACATTCAGGTTCTCGTGGCGCAGAAGTTAGTGCATTGCAAACATACCTGGCCCAAGACACAACACTTTACCCACAAGGTTTAGTTACTGGCTACTTTGGCGCAATGACAAAGTCTGCAGTTATACGTTTCCAAGCTAAGAACGGTTTAACAGCTGACGGTCTAGTAGGTGCAGCAACTCGTGCAGCACTAAACAACAGTGGTGCTGTTACATACGGCGACGCCCCACAAATATACAACACAACTGTTAGTGCAAGTAGAAACTCTGCTAACGTAATGTGGAGTACAAACATGAATTCTTCAGGTATGGTATATTTTGGAACCATTCCACTAACACTAGGTGAACATGAAAACTCTGTAGACATCAGTGGTTACACAGCAATGACAGATAACGCACAACGCACATCACAAAATGTATTACTACAAAACCTTCTACCAAACACAACATATTACTACACAGCATATGTTACTGGTAACAACGGCATAGTAAGCATGACATGGCCTTCAACATTTACAACAACAAACTAAACTAGTTTATCGTTGTTAGAGTAATATAAAAACCATCCGGGGGGATGGTTTTTATATTTAGTTAATATGTATTTGGTCTGGACATTCATCTTTGCGGAATTTAATCCCGTACACCATAAACGAATTTACAATAATCATAGCTATAGAATGCAATGTTGTTGCTATGTTGTATGCCTGCAGAGAAAACAGTGTCAGTATATGGCGCAGTACGTTCATACCATACAACATTGGCATTTCTGACTTGGGGTGGTGCCATGTTTTACCCAGTGTTGGTATAAATGCAACCAAGTCTATAGAAACAACAATTATTACCGATATAGTTGGGTCTTTCGTCAGCGCCCAAGGCACTAAACCCAACAGTGCAATAATTAGAAAATATGTATCGGTTTTTTTAATGTTTTTAAAACCATACCGCAAAGAGAAGAAGAAAATAATAAATGTAAAAACTTCTGCGCACGCAGTTGGTATAGCACCAACACCGGCACCTTTGGCCAATGCCCCAAAAAAAGTTACACCTGACACAATAGTCCATACTAACCATGTATATGGGTGTGGCTGTATTTTTCTAAGTATAACGTCGCGCAGGTATGGCACGTTACCTATAATGGCTAACACTGCTGCAACTATGGCTATGGTGGGTTTCATATATATAATATTAACATACAAACAACTTTATCTGAATATATTATTTTGAAACTAGTATTTATAACTATCTGGGTATATACTATATATATTATGACATACAACCTACACCCACTTTTTGTGCATTTTCCTATAGCATTGCTGTTTATATATTCTATTATCAAGGTTTTGCCTTTAGAAAAATGGTTTGCAAGCGTTTCTTGGAAACACATTGAACGTGCATTACTTGTGTTTGGTACATTAGGGGCATTTGCAGCCATGACTACCGGTGAAATAGCCGAAAGCCTTTCTAAACCAAACCACCAGTTAGTAGAAATGCATTCTACATTTGCATCAGCTTCTACATGGATATATGCAATACTAGTTGTGGGTGAAATTCTTGCCATAACACTACCCCTTATACAAAACTTTTTACTTAAAATACCAGCTGTAAACAAATTTCTATTATTTATACATAAACTAATAACAGATGAAGTTTTTTCAGCTACATTAGCATTTTTAGGTTTGGTGGCAATATCTATAACAGGCCTACTAGGTGGTGTTATGGTATATGGCACATCTGCAGACCCTGTGGCTGGTATAGTACTTAAAATATTAGGTATAGATTTTTAATTTTTGAAATGAATCGAATTTTAATATTACCTATTTTAATATTTTTTCTATTACCCCATGCAACATTTGGGGCTAGTTCTACTGTTATAAAATGCCCTAAACCACCTAAAAACCAACCGGTGGTAAACTACTTCTTAACATCATTCACTGACACTACTGAAAACCTACAAAACTATATTCCCCGCGACTTGGTTTTAGTTTCAGACATAGATACATACAACTACAGCCACTACTGTTTACGTAAACCAGTTTACGACGCATTTAAACGCATGAACAAAGCTTTAAAAAAACAAACGGGTATGACTTTGCAAATTCGTTCTGGTTTTAGAAGTTACAAGGTTCAAGAAAATTTCAAGAAAATATTTGGCGGTCTTGCAGCCAGTCCAGGCAGATCTGAACACCAACTAGGCACAGCACTAGACCTGATAGGCACAACACCCGGCGAGAAACTTGCCGATTCCAAGGAATACATTTGGCTAACACAGAACGCCGCAAAATACGGCTTTGTGCAGTCTTACCCAAACGAAACAATAAACGAACCTACAGACACTACAGAAGGTTTAATAGCAAACCTACAAGCCACAGCAATGCAACCAAACATAAACAATACGCCTTCGGAAAAACGTCGGGTAAATATCGACAGTACCCGACATGATTCTGCAGAATCAGTAACGACTGGTGAAGCCTGGCACTGGCGCTACATAGGCGAATCTACAGCTATGGCTATGCCTACTGGCGACCTGGGTACATACTTAGAGCAAGTTAAAATTAACCAAACAAAAAAGACAAACAAAAAACCTTAATGTAAATTAAGGTTTTAGCGCCAGTTTGCGGATTCGAACCGCAAAGGTGGTTTATTCTTTTGCCACCGTCCAGGGTGCTTTTATGGCTATAACCGGCTTTTATTTAATTATATACCTTTGTTAGTAAAATGCACAAGCACTGTTTTCTGTAGTTATACTGCCATTATTTAGATCTGCAAAAACTCTAAACTGCTTGTCAGTGGTTGCACATGTTGATGTATCTGTACCACTATAAACTGCGTTTTGTTTTGGTTTAGTACCTGCTTCAACTTTTTTCAAATATGCGTTTGTTGCAAATTCAAAATTGTTTTGCGGGTATGCTTTTTGTATTGCATCTGTGGCAGATTGACGTGTTTTGTAGTACAAACTGTCTACAGGTGTAAACCAAGTAAAGCTACCATTGAACGCTAGTGTGTCTACAACACTGCGTACTTCGTCAGCAGACAGGTATATACCACGGCGTATGTTTAGCGCGGGGTAAGTTTTGTCACCAGATTTTGTTTTAACTATAAAACTGTCTGTTGTGCGTAACATTGCCCAACCTATTTTAATGTCGTATGTAATACTAAAATACTGGCCACTACCAAGTTTGTTTATCTGTGTAGTTACTGGTATAAAATGCCCGTTAATGTATTCGTTAGTTATATTGTTCTGGTACATTTGTTCTTTTTTCCATACATCGAAATAAGTTTTACAAACTACGTCTGTACATAGTGGCTGTATTTCAGCCGTAGGTAGTATTTCAGGGGGTTGTTCTGTAGGTGGTGTTACAGATGCAACTGTGGGCGTTTCTGTAACTGGTGGCTGTTCTGTAACCGGTACAGTTGCAACTGTTTGTGTTTTTTGTGTATTAAATACATTTGTAACATTTTTAACAATATTGGTAACAGCAAGTATGTTTAACATTTTAGTTTGAACAGCATACATACCACCGGCAATAACTACAACAACAAAAACTCCAGCAAACAAAACAAAGTTTCTAAAAGTATGTTTTGTTTTTACCGGCTGTGCGTTATTTACGGTCTGGCCAGCATATGCACCAGAATTAAAACCACTATTGGCACCTGGTTGTGCGTATGCATCTAAGCTTGAAAAACTTGGTGTGCTTACACTAGCAACATTTGAAACTGTTGGTTGTTGTACTTCTATTTTAGGCATAGGTACAGGCACTGTGTTTGGTATACCAGCTGCGGCAAAGCCTTCTTGAACATCTACATTGTCCCACCCGGCACCCAGCAGGTCTCTGGTTATAGATTCTTTTGTAGCACCTTGTTTAATTTCATTTAAAATAAAATCTATCAATGGTTGGTTTGTCATATGTAAAATTATACCACACATATTTACAACTTCTATATTTATACATACAAAAAAGTGGATAACGTTTATTTTTTGTTAAATTTTGAATATATACCCTGTTCCTGTATAATCTTTACATTATTCAATAATATAATTACACACATATGACTACATGGAAAATAGACCCTGCGCACTCTGAAATAGGTTTTAAGGTTAAGCACCTTGTTATATCAACTGTAAAAGGTACATTTGGTAACTTTGATGCAGAAATACATTCAGAAGGCGAAGAATTTGAAACTTCAAAAATTAGTTTTACAGCACATGCAGACAGTATAACTACAAACAACTCTATGCGTGACGACCACCTTAAAAATGCAGACTTTTTTAACGTAGCCGAATTCCCTACAGTTACATTTACTTCAACTGGTATTACTAAAAACACAGACGGTACATATGCAGTAAACGGCGACTTTACAATGCACGGTGTAATAAAACCACTAACACTTGCTACTACATACAACGGTTCTATAGTAGACGCGTACGGTAACATGGTTAAAAGTTTCGACATTCACGGTGCACTACACCGTTCAGAATTCGGTTTGGTATGGAACGCCCCACTAGAATCAGGCGGTGTTGCAGTATCAGATGAAGTTAAACTAGAAATAGTTGCAGAATTCAAAGAAGTTAAATAATTGAATTAAAAAAAGCCCGTCGTTAAAACCGCCGGGCTTTTAATTTGGTTAAATCTATTATTGAACATTGACCAGTATTATAATTTCAATGCCCAAATTCCCAAAAATAGAAAATCTTTTCCCAATCTCGAACCTGTTCGATAGTGGCTTTTAATTCTTCAAGATACTTTACACATCCATTGTTTATGTCATGCAGATGCATATTTTTTTCAATTTCAAATTCGAATTTTTCTAATTCAATTCTTTGTATTGTTGAATATAGTCGCATAGGGTCTTTTTCTTTCATGTTTTTTATTAATGAAATAATAAATACACCTCCATCATGATTTAGTTTTGGAAAAGTTCCAACCAAAACATCGTAGAAACCTTTTAATTTTTCTGGTCTAGCGGGCTTGTTTTTCATTTTGTGTAACAATTAGTTTACCCAAATACTACACCTTTTGTCAGATGTGTCAAATATTAGATTTATTAAAATTAACCATATATGTTAAAATTCTAAAATGACAAACAAAGCAATTTCTGGTGGCACGGTACACACAATACCTGCTGACTTAAAAAAGGCCATATCTGGCACACCTAAGGTGCATGCACTTTGGGCAGACATTACCCCACTGGCCCGCAACGAATGGATATGTTGGGTTACTTCAGGTAAAAAGGCAGAAACCCGCGACATACGCATAAACAAAGCAATATCTAAACTCTCTGGTGGTATGCGCCGCCCATGTTGCTGGGCCGGCTGTACACATAGGTAAAATAAAAAAGGGTTGCCATTGAGGCAACCTTTTAAAAAAAGTTAAAGTAGCTTACTTAGACTGTGAATAAAAATGGTTATTACTGTCCACGTAGATATCGCTATCCACCTGGCTATAATCGATTTTCTTTGGGAATGTGTCTTCATTTTCTCTCTCTTTTTCTGAAGTCATGATAAAGAAAATAGAATCTTCCAGCATACGTTTACGGTCAGTGGCATTTCTCCACGGTTCAACAAAAAAGTTGCCATTTGGATTTTCTGCTATAGAGTAAACCCCATTTTTACTCCAAGACGTAACTTCTACCCAATGGTATGTTCCGTTAACAATGCACCTTTTTAAAAAGTAAATTGTTTTATTTGCAAAACCCTTGTCCAAATTAAAAAATTTAAAGTGTTCATTCATTATTTTATTAAATACGAAACCAGAAAATGTAACAGCCCCTATATCAGAATTAGCAGGAACAACATCATTCATTATGTCACAATACGTTTCTGGAACAGTGCCACTTTTAATTTTTAGGCCTTTTACTACTAATGTCAGGTTCCCCTTGTTTAGTATTAATTGAAAACACGTCTTTGGTTCTAAATATTTCATGCTTATGTGTATTAAATTGGTTTGAATTTACTATTTTACTTACCCAAATAGTACACCTTTTTGTTGACTTGTCAAATATTGAAATCAGAATTTATATGTGTTTAGAAGACAAGATTTGACGAATAGTAGTTAAACTAGTAACCTTATATAAAACACTTCTAAATCTAAATGCCATGCGAACAGATGAACAAAAATTAATAGCCCGGGAAGACAACCAGTTAAAGAAAGTTGTTACCGCTGAAGTTATAAATGGCTTACAACAAAGATTAAGAAAGTCTATTTCAATCCAAAAATCGAACAAGGATGATGACGCTGTAGACCAGTACCAATCTGGGCGACAAGTTGAATTACGATATTGTATACACCTCCTACTTACACCATTAGAAAAATACAAATACGCTAAATCAAAAGACCCAAACGGTTTTCTATTAAGAAAAAGTTTATCTAAAGTAAAGTAACTTAAAATTCGAACTTTTAAAACCCGTATCATGTACGGGTTTTGTTTTACTTTTCATAGACCCAACCTACGCCATTGTTGTTTAATACTTCAATGAATTTGGTTGTTTTTTCTTCAGAACATAGAACTTTGTTTTTAATATACCACCACAAGTTGCCTGTAATACCCTCTTGTATTGTTGAATATAAAACATCATTCAGAATATTCTTTGGTATTACAACGCCTGTATACGAAACTAGATTTTCAAATAAAAACCTTAGTTTAGGTATAGACTTTATTTCAACCCAGTATTTTTGCTGGTTGTCCCTGGACTGAATCGTAGTATCAATAAATTCGTCGCCTGAACAGTTAAAACTGTGTAGGAAGGTATTCGTTATTTTCGAACCTTCATTTTTCTGTCTGGCAAAACCGAAAACACAATTATACTCAACTTTACACAAAGCGTAGTATGGTGCAGCAATGTGACAAGTCCAAACATTTTCTTCAGACCAACAAACATTACCCTGTATTTTATTAAATACATCGTCCTCAACACAATGTTTCTTTTTAGAATCTTCGAAAACTACTACTGACACATTAGAAAATAAATAGTGGAAATTTTTCACGATATCATTATCAAAGAATTCTTTTTCTTTTATAAATTCTAATATATCTGTTTTTTCAAGAGGCTGAAAAAAGTTGAACGAACTAATGTCAAAATCTTCAATCTGATTAAATATAGAAAGGTACATGATTTAGGGTATTTTAATTTACCCAAATACTACACCTTTTTATTGACTTGTCAAATTTATTTTGGTATAGTCTAATAAATTTTAAATACAATATCATGCAAAAATCTATACTTATTTTAATTGACCCAAATGGGTTTTTGGTACCCATCCAAGACCGAATGGAAATTGAGGGATTTCCTGGAAAAATTGTTCGAACTTACCGAGAGTTAGACACTGTTGAAACAGTCAAGCAAGCTGGTGTGGAATGCAAATGCATTGTTATTACCGACCCATTTGTAGCATCAAACAACACAATAGAGGGCGAACCTACTTCAGGTACACTTTCTATGGTAAAGCAATTGGCTAAAGTTAACTCAAATTGTCGTGTATTTATTTACTCCGGTGATTTTTTTGAGCTAGATAAAAAACTAACAAAAGATGAAGTTGATTTCATAAACGCATACAGTACTGACGCACACAACAAAATGTGTGCAAAAATAATGAAATATGCGACTTAAACAAAATAATAGCTTGAAGATTAACTTCAAGCCATTTAAAATTTCAGAAAGAAAGAAAATGCATTATTCCTTTTCTAAAATATTCCACAATCTCAACTGATCCGCTTCTTGAATTTTGTCTAAAAGAAGGTTTTTCCCGTCTTGATTATATTCAGCGATAGCCCACATAATAAATTCAATATCATCTGCCGAACAACTATTACTTTCTATGAAACTAACGTCTGCCATTAACGCATCAATTAGTTTTATAATAAACTCATCTGACATAAGCACTTCTTCATTAACATATTCTGGTGAAATTGAGTTGATACACATTTCAAGAGATTTAACGCTCAGCATTACAATTGCTTTTGTTTTAAGATTAGCCCATTCTGGGTTTTCGGTTTGTCTTTTTATTTGATTAACGAATTTATACATATTACCCAAGGGAATTGTAAAATTCTTTTCAGGGTCTACAGCTAGAGAACGGAAAAGCTCCCTTGTTTTCCATGTAACTGATGTATTATTTTTTTCTTCCATGATATTGGGATTAAAATATATTTAAATGAGTGATTTTATTTTACATTAACATATGTTATGTTTTTGTCAATGCACACGTATAGGTTCAATAGCTTGGCACCATTTGATGGAATATCATTAAATACATGTCATACACCACAAACAAAAACATGCCCCGAATCAGACGTGAAGCAGCTCGTCTGTACCACAGGGGTTGGAGTGCAAGAAAGGTTGCACGACACTTTGGTTTTCACCATACAGCAGTAATGAAATGGGTCAGAATATCAAAGAAGTTTGGAGACCATTTAATACAAACAAAATCTTCCAGACCAAACTCACATCCAAAAGAATTAAGTGTTGATGTTGTTAAAAAGATTGTCGAGAAGAGATTAAAACATAATCGATATGCAGAAGCAGTACACAAGGAATTAGAAAATGATGGTGTACATGTTTCTCTGTCTTCAGTTAAGCGTACACTTGATCGTAAATGTTTAACCAAGAAGAAAAGTCCGTGGAAGAGGTATCACCCCCACCAGGAACGCCCATATCCCTTACAGGCAGGTGTTTTGGTCGAAACTGACACAATACACCGTATGATCAATGAAAAGAAAAGACTGTATGTATTTACAATGATTGACGTATACTCTAGATGGACATATGCAAAAGCATACGAAAGGATGAATTCTGCAACTGCTGTTAAATTCATTAAAGAAGCACAGAGGCATGCTACATTTAAATTCGACATGATACAGTCTGACCATGGACCAGAATTTAGTTCATGGTTTGTATCTAGAATATTAAAGAAACACCGATACACAAGAATTGGAAAACCAAATGACAATTCGCATATTGAAAGATTCAACAGAACATTACAAGAAGAATGTTTAGACAAATTACCAAATGATGTAGCTGCAATTAATTGCGCTTTAAAGAAATATTTGCGATATTACAATCATGAGAGAGTGCACGGAGGAATTAACTACTTAACTCCAATACAAGTGGTGCCAAGGTATTGATTACAATACGGCTTTTTTGATACAAAAAAACACCCAAAATATGGGTGTTTTTTCTATAAAGTGTATATAATATAGGCTTATTTAGACTTTTTTGTCATTACTTCGTCTATTATTCCGTATGCTTTTGCTTCTTTGGATGTCATCCAGTAGTCGCGGTCTCCATCTTTTTCTATTTGAGCAAATGGTTTGCCAGTGTTTTTAGAAAGTATTTGGTATAGGTTTTCACGGGCACGTAATATGTTTTTAGCTGTAATGGCTATGTCTGATGCTTGGCCTTCTACACCTGCTATAGGTTGGTGTATCATTACTTCTGAGTTAGGAAGGGCAAACCTTTTACCTTTTGCACCAGCAGACAGTATCATAGCACCCATAGATGCAGCAATACCCACACATACAGTAGATACGTCACATTTGATGTGGTTCATTGTGTCTAGTATAGCTAGACCTGAATGCACTGAACCTCCAGGGCTATTGATGTAGAAAGAAATGTCTTTCTTGGCATCTGAATGTTCTAGAAACAGCAACTGGGCAATAACAGTGTTTGCTACTGCATCGTTTATTTCACCAGTTAAGAATATTATACGTTCGTTCAAAAGGCGTGAATATATGTCGTATGCACGTTCGCCATTAGGGGTTTTTTCAATTACGGTTGGTATTAACATATTGTTTATTGATTAGGGTTCGAAAATTGTTTGCCACAATTGCCTGACGCAGGCCGACCGGGCCGAGTCGACTAAATTTTCAGCAGAAAATTATAGGTAGCTATTGTGGTAAATAATTTAAGAACCCGTTGCTAATAATTTTTTAATTTGCTGATTTTTCTAGGAAGTCGAAAACTTTTTGGTTTGTCAGTGTTGTTGTTATGTACATGGTTGCACTGGTGCGGTCTGCGTCGGGGTAGGCTTCCATTATTTTTTGGATTTCTTTTTCTGTTTCTTCGTCAGAGGGTTTAAGGTTTTCAGACAAAGCTAGTTTTTCTACGATAAAGTTTAGCTTTGCACGTTTTATTGCGTCTGGTGTGTAATCAGTGCGTAGTTCAGCTTCTGTTTTTTTCAGGTGTACTAGGTAGTCGTCGAACTGCATACCCATCATTTGTATATCGTGTTTCATTCTAGCTACCATTTGGTCTAGTTCAGTGTCAATTATAGACTGTGGTATATCGATAGTTGTTTCTTCGATAACTTTTTCAACTATAGCTAAACGCTTCTTCTCAGAATGTTTTTGTTCTTTTTCTTTGGCTAGGTTTTCGCGAACTTTTGCACGCATTTTTTCTAAGTCTTCGAAACCGAAACTACCCGCAAATGCTTCGTTAACTTCAGGGTAGTCTTTTTCATCTATCGGTGCATGGTTGTGGTCGTGTTCGTCATGGCCACCTTCTTTGTGCATTTCCTGGTGGGCGCGCATGTGTTGTAGTTCTTTGAATGCTTGTGTAACTTCTTCGTCGGTAGCTGCAAAGCCTTCATCTGGTTCTGTAACTTCTTTTACAACTGATTTAGAAATCTTTTTGTAGTCAGGCAGTGTAAATTCTGGGTATACCGCAGTTTTGATAGTGCATTCTACGTCGTTATCTACAGCTAGTTTTGTAAATATAACTTCTGGTCGGCCAAGGGCGTCGATGTTGTTGTCTTTTAGTATGGTAGGGTAAATATCATTTAGGGCTTCTTCGGCCATCATTTCGTTTACAAGAGAAGCAGAAACGTTTTTCTCGATAGTTGCAATAGGTACATTACCTTTACGGAAACCATCGGCTTCGTAGTCTTTCTGAATAGACAACATAACTGCGTCTTTATAACTAGCAACGTCAGCCCAAGCAAGTGTTACTTTGACTTCTACGTTACTGCCTGGTTGTTTTTCTACTGCTGTTTTTATGGGTTTTATTTCTTTTGACATGGCAATAGTGTAGTAGAAAAAAGGCCTTTTGTCAAAAAACACCCTCCATTACTGGAAGGTGTTTTTTTATTCGTTAGTTCGAATCGATAATGAATTCTTTTAATAGATTTAGAGATTCTTTAAGTTGCTTTTGGGCAGTTTCTAGTACGTTTTTGATGTCTTTTTTAACTACTGGTTTCTTTGTTGTGTCTACCAGTGTTAATGTAGTTGTAGTAACAACATCTGTTTTTGTGCTGTCTACCTTCAAGTCGCTTTTAATGTCAGCCTTTGTTTCTAGTTTAGGATGTAGTATTTTATCTGCATCTTGGAGTGACTTTTTAGCATCTAGGAGCTTCTTTTCTATTGCAATTGTGTCTTCGTCTGCTGCTTGGAGTTTATTTACGCCATCGGCTATTTTTGTATACACTTTGGTCAATTGTTTGTATATAGCTTCGTATTGGTCGCGTTGTTCTTTGGCAGTAGGAGAGGCTGGTTTTTCAGCTTTAACTACTTCTTTGGTGTCAGTTCCGGCCTTGTTGTCGGTAGTCTCGGCATGTGCAAGACCCCCGGCAAAAAGGGTGAGGAAGGCGATACCTATTAAGCATTTTTTAACTAATTCCTTCATTACGTACATGATGACGTACATACTAGCATAATATTACAGATTATCAATATAAAAACCCTTTATTAAATAAAGGGTTTTTATAGCTAGTTTTTACTTATTCAAACTACTCTTCCGCTTGGAATTTAGGTAAATAGTCTGTGTTGTAACGGGTAGCACAGTCGTCTACAATTGCCACTGCTTCGGTTACACCATAGAAACCTAACACTTTACATAGGCCAGGTTTTTTAAGGTCTTTGTAGTGTTCGAAATAGTGCATGGTTTCTTCTTGCCAGTGTTCGCCCAATTGTTCAAAGTGGGTTATATGGTCCATACGTTTGTCGTCTGACAATACGGCAATAATCTTGTCGTCGCGTTCGCCACTGTCTTCGAACTCCATTACGCCTATTATGCGAGCTTCTGCAAGTGAACCTGGTATAAGTGGTTCAGTTACGTTTGCTATAACTATGTCTAACATGTCGCCATCGTGGTCCCATGTTTGGGGTATAGCACCGTAGGTAATAGGGTATGCAAGAGACGAATATCCAACGCGGTCTAGTTTCAAATGGCCTGTTTCAGTTATAAATTCGTACTTGTTTATAGTTGAAGGGTTTATTTCTATCAATGCGTTTACGTTTACTTTGTCGCTATTAGTGTATGGTGGCAATATGTGTAGCAGGTTCATCATGAACTTACTTGGTTTGTGGTCTATGTTGGCCATAAATAGTTAACAGTGGTCAGTGAACAGTTTACAGTGAGTTCAGTAACCTCTTAAATTAGATTAATAAAATTATTCTTTTGTTTCTTCTTCGATAACTTTTTCAACTTCTTCTAAAACTTCAGTTACTGTATTTTCTTCAGGAATAGTTTTATCTTCTACAGATCGCGCTTCAGTCGACACTGCGCGATGCGATTCTGCAGAATCGTCAATTTCAGCGTCACTTTCATCTGCTTCAAGTTCGCCGAAAATATCGTCGCCACCTTGTATAACTTCACCTTTCTGACCCTTGATGTCTATGCGCCATCCAGTAAGTTTTGCAGCAAGACGTACGTTTTGTCCGCCTTTACCGATAGCTAGAGAAAGTTGGTCTTCTGCAACTTCAACTTTTGCTTGGTGCTCAGCTTCGTCTATTTGTATGTCTAATACTTTTGCAGGGGCTAATGCCTTGGCTACATATATAGATGGGTCTTCTGACCATTCGATAACATCGATTTTTTCGCCATTGATTTCGTTTGTTACTGTTGTAACACGTACACCGCGTCCACCGACACATGCACCTGTTGGGTCTACGTGTGGGTCGTTCGATGCAACTGCTATTTTAGTTCTGCTACCTGCTTCGCGGGCGATAGATTTTATTTCTACAACACCAGTTGCTATTTCAGGGGCTTCGATTTCAAACAAAGCTTTAACAAACATTGGGTGTGAACGTGACAAACGTAAGTTAACTCCACGCATGCCTTCCTCCACAGAAAACAAATATGCACTGATTCTGTCGCCGCGTTCGAAACGTTCGCCAGGAATTTGTTCTTCGCGAGGTATTATACCTTTGGCACGGTTGAAGTCTACATAAACTATTCCGTTTTCAAATTTTTCTACATGACCATGAACAATTTCACCTTCTTTACTTCCGTATTCGTCGATTATAGTACTGCGTTCTGCATCACGGATTTTCTGAATTATAACTTGCTTGGCAGTTTGTGCTGCAATACGGCCAAAGTCAGCTTTGTCTTCAAGAGGAAAAATTACTTCGTCTTCTAGTTGCGCGTTTTCTTTGATACGACGTGCATCTTCTATCATTATGTGGTGTTCTTCGTTGTAACGAGAACGTTCGTCGCCTTCGGCAACAACTTCTGTTTCTTCGTCGCCTTCGGCAACCATACGAACAACAGATTCGTCAACAGTTATTTTAACTTGGTAAAAACTAGTAGTACCGTCGTCTAAGTTAAACTTACAACGTACTATCTGGCCTTTCTTTCCATATTCTTTTTTATAGGCTGCAGCTAACGAATGTTCGATAGCTTCTAGTATTTTGTCTTTTGGTATTTTCTTTTCTTGTTCCAATTGGTCCATCGCCAATTTCATTGTCTTTAAATCAAACATATATTTAATTCTTGCCCGAATTCATTTTAATGAAGGCGGGGTTTTATTTAATTTTTTAATAAAAATGCCTGGCACGGAGGTGACAGGTAATACATGGACTATATCATACATTATATATGTATGCAAAACTTCAAATTTTATGCTATCTTACACTATATGACATCAACAGAAATTCGTAAAAAGTTTTTAGACTTTTTTGCTAAACGTGGCCACGCTATTATACCGTCGGCTTCACTGGTACCCGAGAACGACCCTTCGGTACTTTTTAATACTGCCGGTATGCAACCACTGGTACCGTATTTGATGGGTGCAAAACACCCTATGGGTACACGTATTGCTGATGTGCAAAAATGCGTACGTACAGGCGACCTAGACGACATTGGCGACAACAGACATTTTTCTTTTTTTGAAATGATGGGTAACTGGTCGTTGGGTGACTACTTTAAGGAAGACGCCATAAAATGGAGTTACGAATTTTTAACTAGTAAAGAAGAAGGTTTAGGCCTAGATGCTAATAGACTTGCAGTTACAATTTTCGAAGGTGACGAAAGTGCACCGTTAGACGAAGAGTCTAAAAATATATGGATGTCGTTAGGTATCCCAGAACACCGCATATATGCACTACCAGCTGAAGACAACTTCTGGAGTCCTGGCGACAACGGCCCATGTGGTCCATGTTCTGAAATGTTCTACGACATGGAAGAAATGTTTGTTGGCAAAGTTTTAAGTAAAGATGAATTTGTTGAACAAGTAAAAACTGAAAACTTTATTGAAATCTGGAACGATGTTTTCATGGAATTTGAAAAGAAGGACGGAAAGGTAGTAGGTAAACTAGCACAGAAAAACGTAGACACTGGTGCAGGTTTAGAACGTATAACAGCTGTAATGCAGGGTAAAAAAACTGCGTATGAGACAGATCTATTTAAAGACTTATTATACGAAATTAAAATTTCATGTCAGATTCGAGAAGATCGAATGCAAAGAATTATTGCTGACCACATAAGAACTTCGATATTTCTGATGGCTGACGGTGTTTTACCTTCAAGTAATGGAAGAGGTTATATATTAAGACGTCTCTTAAGGCGCTCTATTAGATGTGGTCATGCAGTGCAAATGACACCTGATTATAAATCATTGGTTAATATTGTTGAAAATACTTATAAAGATATTTATTCAAATATTTCAGAAAACAAAGAAAAAATAGTTAGTGAATTGGAAAAAGAATATAATAAATTTATTAAAACATTATCCAATGGATTAAAAGAATTTGAAAAAGTTGTAGAAATTAAAGTTAAACATAATGGAATTGTTGAATCTCAAGGAGCAAGTATGCTGTCTGAAGATGTTTTTAAATTAGTAACATCATTTGGTTTTCCTTTAGAATTAGTTAACGAGTTAGCAAAAGAAAAAAATATTTCATTTGATGAAGAAGAAGTAAATGCATTGTTATTAGAACATAAAGAGCTTTCTCAGTCTGCATCTGCAGGTATGTTCAAAGGCGGTCTAGCAAATACAAACGAACAAACTATAAAACTACACACCGCACACCATTTAGTTTTAGCAGCGTTACAAGAAGTGTTAGGCAAGTCTGTTAAACAAAAAGGTAGTAACATTACCGAAGAACGCATGCGCATAGACTTTGCCTTCGATAGAAAGGTAACAGACGAAGAAAAGAAAAAGGTAGAAGACTTGGTAAACGGTTGGGTTAATGCAGGTTTACCCGTTATTCGCCGTGAAATGCCAAAGGCTGAAGCCGAGGCACTGGGTGCAGAAATGGAGTTCGGTGCCAAGTACCCAGACGTAGTCAGTGTCTATACAATACAGGACCCGACCGATGCGTATGTGTCGAAAGAATTCTGTGGTGGGCCACACGTTACAAACACTGCTGACATAGGCCACGTAACAATAGGTAAAGAAGAAGCTGTGGCACAAGGAGTGCGCCGCCTAAAGGCAACACTGGGCTAGTGTTACACGGAACAAATATAAAAAACTTGGAAGTCGGAATTCCAAGTTTTTTATTTGTTTACACCGTGCAATTTTCGTGTACTATATATGTATGATCCCGTTAGAAGCCGCGGTCGCAGTTACGGGTATTTATTATGAAAAAATATATGAAAATAAATTATAAAATTAATCAAGTATATCGCGCTCTCCAGACCGCGACCTGCTTCTAAACGGGATGACATTATATGAACAATTAGTGGCCCGCGGGCATGTGCAACAAGTTTCTAATGAAAGTGTTGCTAATTATATAAACGAACCCCGCACCATATACCTAGGCACAGACCCAACAGCAGATTCGTTGCACGTGGGGCACTTGGCTGTATTTATGTTACTTAAGCGCCTTAAACAGGCAGGCCATAATGTAGTTGTATTGTTAGGTGGTGCTACAGGTATGATAGGAGACCCGTCTGGCAAAAGCGACGAACGCAACCTACTAACAACAGAACAAGTTGCACAAAATGCAATGGCTTTGAAAAAACAAATTACCACACTGTTTGGCGACGGGCATTTTGACATGGTAAACAACTACGACTGGACACAACCCATGTCTACTGTAGAATTTTTGCGTGACGTTGGTAAATATTTTTCAGTACATACATTACTGGGTCGCGAATCTATTAAAACTAGACTTGATTCAGAAAACTTTTTCTCTTATACAGAATTTTCATATAGCTTGTTACAAGCGTACGATTTCTGGTATTTGTTTAAAAACAAAAACTGTACAGTACAAGTTGGCGCCTCTGACCAATGGGGTAACATGGTAGCTGGTATAGAGCTAGTACATAAAAAGGAAGGTGCTGATGTTTATGTTATAACAGCACCACTAGTTGTAGACCCAAAAACTGGTAAAAAGTTTGGTAAGTCTGAGGGTGGTGCAGTATGGTTAGACGCTACTAAAACCAGCCCATACATGTTCTACCAGTTTTGGCTTAATGCAACGGACGAAGGTGTAGAAAACTTTTTGAAAGTTTACACTGACTACAGTTTAGACGAAATACAAAACATAGTTGCAGAACATATACAAAACCCAAGTGCACGTTCAGGGCAAAAGAAATTAGCAATGGCGGTAACAACAATGGTGCACGGTGCAGATAAAGCAAATGCTGCCGCAGAAGTTTCAGGTGTATTGTTCGGTGACGCATTAAGTAATACAGTAAGCTCTGATGCAATAGAAATGATACAGTCAGAAGTGCCCGGTGCAGTTGGTAGTAGTAACGATGTAGTAGATGTACTGGTAGAACTAAACCTAGCTACATCTAAACGCGAAGCCCGTACGTTAATAGAACAAGGCTCTGTTTCAGTTGGCGGTACAAAAATTACCGACGGCGCAACATTAGACGGTTTAACTAATAACAATGGTTTGTATATAATCAAAAAGGGTAAAAGCTTTGCTTGGTATAAAATAGCATAGTACATACCTCACCCCTAACCCCTCTCCTACATAGGAGAGGGGAAGAACACGAAGTGTTCGGGGTGAGGTATTTATTATTTAAGAATATTCCACTAAAAAACTTTCCTCTATTTACTATACCCTGGTATACTGTATACATGACAGTTGATGAAACGCAATTAAAAAAGTTTTTCTTAACTAGTGGCATTATAAAAGAAGACGAATTTAATGCACTAGAAGACAAAGCCCGTGAACTAAAACAAACAGTAGCACAAACACTGCTATCTGAAGGTAAAGTTACTGACGCAGACATGAAACGTGCCGAAGCTTTTGTATTGGGTTTGCCGTATGTAAACCTAACTAACGAAAAAATAGAGTTCGAAATACTTTCGTTAATACCAGAACCTATTGCGCGTAACCACAACATTGTGGCTTTTAAACAAAACAAAGACAGTATAGAAGTTGCCATGCTAGACGTAGAAGACTTGGCTACGTTGGACTTCTTAAAGAAAAAGTTTGAAGTTAAAATACTACCACGCCTAACCGACGTAGCGTCTATACGGCATGCACTACAGTTATATAAGAAAAGTCTGAAGGCTGAATTTGACGACATTATATCTAAAGAAAGTGCGACTTTGAAAATGATAGCCGTAGAGTCAGGTGTAGCCCAAAGTACAGACGACTTGAAAAAACTAGCCGACGATATTCCTATAATTAAAATTGTCGACACACTAATATCGCATGCTATATTACAAGGTTCGTCTGACATACACATAGAACCTGCAGAAGAATCGCTAATAGTACGTTACCGTATAGACGGTATACTAAAAGACGCCATGATACTGCCCAAGGAAACTGCGGCGGGTATAACTGCACGTATAAAAGTGTTGTCTAATTTAAAACTGGATGAAAAACGTATACCTCAGGACGGACGTTTTAAAATAACAGAAGACGAAATGAAGGTTTCGTTCCGTGTTTCTACACTACCGACATATTTCGGCGAAAAAATTGTTATACGTATTTTGCGAGAAAACTCTAAAGGTTTTTCATTAGAGAAACTTGGTTTCCATGGCGAGGGTTTGGAGCGTCTACATGAAGGCATGCGTCTACATACAGGTATGATACTGGCCGCTGGCCCAACAGGTTCAGGTAAAACAACTACACTATATACAGTGTTAGACCTACTAAACACACCAGAAGTAAATATATCTACAATCGAAGACCCGATAGAATACCAAATGGCGCGTATAAACCAAACCCAAGTTAAATCTGAAATAGGTATGACGTTTGCCAACGGTCTACGTGCACTATTACGTCAGGACCCAGACATAGTTATGGTGGGGGAAATCCGCGACGGTGAAACAGCAAGTTTGGCTATTAACGCATCTTTGACCGGACACGTTGTGTTGTCTACTATACACACGAACAGTGCGGCTGGTGCCATACCTCGTTTTATAGATATGGGCGCAGAACCATTTCTACTTGTTTCAACATTGAAAATAGTTATTTCACAGCGTTTGGTGCGTAAACTTACTAGTGCCAAAGAACAGTACACATTGTCTGAAGCAGAAATAAAAAACATTCAAAAATACATAGACTTAGACCGTATGATGAAGTTCATGGTAGACGAAAAAATAGTAGCCCCAGACGCTACATGGCAAAACATACCTTTCTACAGACCTGTTAAAAACGAAGATTCTGAAGACGGTTACAAAGGCCGTTTAGGTATACACGAAGTTTTAGTTGTCGGCCCAGCTATCAAAGAAATGATACTAAAAGGTTCGTCTGCAGACGAAATAGAAAAACAAGCAAAGGCAGAAGGCATGATGACAATGATAGAAGACGGCATATACTGTGCAGTTCAAGGTTTAACTTCTATAGAAGAAGTGTTCCGTGTTGTGTCTGAATAAATTTGTTTATGGTATAATTGCATCATGCAGTTTTCTTATACCGCTAAAAATAAAGAAGGTGTAGTACAGTCTGGTAGCATGGAAGCCGCCGACCGTTTTGCATTAGCGCGTGCGTTACGCACCCAAGGTTTAATACCAGTTTCTGTTAAAGATACAAAACAAACAGGGCTGTCTATTAACATACCTTTTTTAGAACCAAAAGTTACACTACGAGAAAAAATTCTTTTTACTAAAAACATGTCAGGCATGCTAAGGGCAGGTCTGTCTTTGGTGCGTGCGTTGCAGGTTTTAAATAAACAAACAACTAACAAAACTTTTAAAAAAGTTTTAGATTCAGTCGAAAAAGACATAGTAGGGGGCTCTACTTTGTCAGATAGTATGAAAAAGTTTCCAAAAGTTTTTTCAGAACTTTTCGTGGCCATGGTTAGTGCCGGCGAAGAATCAGGCGACATGTCAGGTGCCCTTGAGCAAGTCGGTATAAGTATAGAAAAAACTTATGCACTAAATGCCAGAATTAAAAGTGCGCTGATGTACCCAATGATAATACTTTCAGCTATATTTCTGATAGGTATACTTATGTTTGTATTCGTTGTTCCGACAATAACAAAAACTTTTAAGGACCTGGGTGTAGATTTGCCTATGTCTACAAAGTTTGTAGTTTGGTTAAGTGACACAATGTCTTCACACCCGCTACTGTTGTTACTATTTTTAGTTATAGTGGGTTCTGGTATTGCTGCATTGTTGCGTAGTAAATCTGCACAACCTAAAATAGACACTTTTATATTAAAACTACCTGTTATATCTAACCTTGTTCGCGAAACAAACACTGCCCGTACTACCAGAACTATATCGTCTTTGCTTGGTTCAGGTGTGGACATAGTGCACACACTAACCATTACCCACGAAGTTCTGCAAAACCATTTGTATAAAGAAGTTTTAAACGAAGCCATAGAGTCTGTGCAAAAAGGTGGGCAACTGTCTGTTGTGTTTAAAAAATACCCAAAACTTTTTCCTATAATGATGAGCGAAATGATAGCCGTTGGTGAAGAAACAGGTAAGCTTTCAAACATGCTTAGTGACGTTGCTGTTTTTTATGAAGGCGAAGTCGATACTAAAACCAAAGACCTTTCAACTATAATAGAACCAGTACTGATGGTGTTTATTGGTGCGGCTGTTGGTTTTTTTGCTATATCCATGCTGTCGCCTATGTATTCGTTAATGGACACAGTTAAATAATATGAAGTATATAAAATTTAAAGCCACAAGTGTAATGACAATAATAGTAATAGTTGCTGTTATAGGTTTGTTAACTGCTGTTATATTACCACCGCTTAATACTGCACGTTCTAAACAAAGTTTAAACGGGGCCGTAGACGACGTAGTGTCTATACTAGTTACCGCACGTTCGCAAACATTAGCTTCATATAATTCGCATAACTATGGTGTGCACATAGCTTCAGGTTCTGTAACTATGTATACCGGACCAACGTACAGTTCTGGTGCAATAGGCAATGTGGTTAAAAGTTTCGACACAGGTATAACAGCGTCAAGTATAAGTTTAGCAGGTGGTGGGGTTAACGTTTTGTTCGACAGATTAAAAGGTTCAACCAGTCAGTATGGTACAATTGTAGTACATACTGCAGGTGCTGGTTCGTATTCAAAAACAATAACAGTTGGGTCTACAGGTTTAGTTTCAGTACAATAACATGATAAAATTTTTACATAAAAATAAAGGGTTTTCAATAATAGAAGTTGTGGTTGCGTCAGCCATTGTTTTACTTATTGGCACTGGTTTTACCGGCGCACTAAGCCAAACTATAGCTTTGTCTGAAAACGCACTGCACATTGGCCAAGCCACCAGCCTACTAGAGGAAGGCGCCGAAGCAGTAAAATCTATCCGCGACGACAGCTGGACAACTATTTCAGGTTTAACTGTAGGCACCACATATTACCTTTCTTTTAATAACACAACTAAAAAATGGGCTTTATCTACCACAGCAAACACTATAGACAGTATGTACACCAGAACTGTAGTTGTCAGTGCTGTTAACCGTAGTAGTACCGACGACATTGCAAGTACAGGCACAGTAGATGCAAGTACTAAAAAAGTTACTATAAATGTTAGTTTTAATGGCCGAACTGGGCAAGTTACAAAAACACTTTCTTTATATATAAGCGACATTTTTAATTAATATATGAAAATATTTAAAAGTAAAAAAGCATACACCCTACTAGAACTTGTTATATACCTGGCTTTGTTTGCTGTTTTGTCGTTGGTTCTAGTTCGTGTAACAGTAACTGGCTACAATGTATATAAAACAATACGCATAAACCGAGATTTTACAGAACATGGCCTAACCGCTATAGACACCATTAGTCGTGCTGTACGTAATGCTAGTTCTGTTTCAGCTAGTTCAACACTAAGTGCAAGCCCTGGTGTATTGGCCCTATCAAGTAGCACAGGTACAACTACATTTGATGTTTCAAACGGTGCATTACGGGAAACCGATGTGGTCAGCGGCGTGTCTACTGTTGGCAATGTTACAGGGGGTAAAGTTACAGTTAGTTCGTTAATATTTGAAAAAATAACTACTGCAAAAAGCCAAGCTGTTAAAACCAAAATTACACTAATACACACACCAACTGGTAGAACTGAGAGTTTCTATGTAACAACAGTTCTGCGTGGTTCATACTAATTAATATAAAAAAATGAAAAACATTATGCAAATGAAAAATCAAAAAGGTTCTGCAATGCTAATAGCCGTATTTTTCTTTATGTTTATTAGTTTGGCAATAGTATTAACTATAGTCAGCCCTGCAGCGCGTGATTTACGTGTAGCTTCAACTAGATATAATTCGCAACAGTCATATTTCTTGGCTGAATCAGGTGTAGAAGACGCATACTATAGAATTAAAAACAGTAGACAAATAAATACTACAGAAACCTTGGTTTTAGGTAGTTCTACAACCACAACAACAATTGCCGACATAAACAGTAGTCAGAAAACTATTGCAGCCATAGGCGACACTGGTTCGTACCAACGAAATGTAACAATGTCTATTTCAACTGGAGTGGGTGTGTCTTTTAGTTACGGTGTACAAACTGGTAAAGGCGGTTTTACGATGTCGAACGGTTCTAGTATTGTCGGCAGTATATATTCTAACGGGTCTATAACAGGTAGTGGTTCTATTTCAGGTAGTGCTACTTCTGCTAACTCTGCTTCTCTTACTTCTAACCAATCAAATGGTTCTGGAACACCTACATACGACATAACTTTTGGTAATGCTAATGCTACACAAGACTTTGCACAAAGTTTTCAAATTAGTACAACTGAGGTTGTAAACAAAGTCCAGTTATATGTTAAAAAAGTCGGTAGTCCTTCTAACTTAACAGTAAGTATTGTTACCGACACTAGTGGTAGCCCATCTACTGTTGTTAAAACTTCGGGTACGTTGTCTGCATCACTTATCTCTACTAGTTATGGTTGGGTTGATGTACCTTTTTCAACAACACCTCAACTAGATGCTGGTACTACATATTGGATAGTTATAGACGCTGCAACTTCTACGTCTAACTATTATAAAATTGGTGCAAACAATAACGGTTATGCAAATGGCTCAAGTAAAATTGGTCAGTATAGTGGTACATGGGGCTTAAACAGTAACTACACAGCTGACGCATATTTCAATCTATACATCGGTGGTGTTATGGGTTTGATAAGTGGTGTAACTATCGGTACTGGTAGTAGTGGTAATGCATATGCGCACACAGTAAACAGTTCAACTATACGTGGTACAAACTACTGCCAAACAGGTACCAGTAACAACAAGGCATGTAACACTACACTAGCAGACCCTGTTGAAGTTGCTATGCCTATTTCAGATCAGAACATATTAGACTGGAAAGACATTGCTGCAGGTGGTGGTACAACAACAGGTAACTACACATTAAACAGTTCTACTGCAACATTAGGACCTAAAAAAATAACAGGCAACTTGACTGTTACTAACAATGCCACACTAACTGTCAGTGGTACTATATGGGTGCAAGGTAACTTGGATGTAAGTAACAATGCTACCGTAAGGCTGGCAACAGGCTATGGTGCATCTGAAGGTGTAATAATAGTAGACGGAACTGTTTCATTAGGTAACAATGCTGACTTTGCTGGTTCAGGTACCAGTGGTAGTTATATTATGGTTTTGTCTACATCTAGCTCTACATCTGCTATAACTGTTGGTAACAACGCTGGTGCGGTTATACTGTATGCCCAAAACGGAACAGTAAACATAAGCAACAATGCAGGCGCGAAATCTGTATCAGGGTACATGATAAACCTTGGTAACAATTCTACTATTACATACGACAGCGGGCTTACAAATGCAAACTTTTCAAGTGGGCCATCTGGTTCGTACGATATTACAACTTGGCAGGAAACCCAATAAAATAGCATATAAAAAACACCACCGTATAAATAGCGGTGTTTTTTATATATTGAACGTTATGTGTCTAAATGTTACAATCAAGTAATGAAAACCAACTACCTGATTATAGCTAACTGGAAACTAAACCCACAAACCACAGTAGAGGCTAAGAAGATTTTTACGGGTATTAAAAAAGTATCTACTAAGTTGAAAAACGTTTCAACAGTTATTTGTGTGCCTTATGTGTATTTATCTGACCTTAAAAAACTAGCCTCTAAAAAATGTATATTAGGTGTACAGGACATTGCGGTGCCAACAGAAGGTGCACATACTGGCTTAGTTTCTGCGTCGATGGTTAAAAAGTTTGGTGTTACTTATACTATAGTTGGCCACAGTGAAGTCCGTGCCCGTGGTGAAAATGACGCAACTGTGCGCGCAAAGGTTACAACAGCAGTTACAAACGGCTTAGTGCCAGTAATATGTGTCGGCGAACAAGCACGCGACACTCAGGGTTTTTTCTGGCACACTATAAAGGAACAAGTAATAACTGCTATAGGTAACTTGCCACGTAAGTCTTTAGAACAAATTGTTATTGCCTATGAACCTGTTTGGGCTATAGGCAAAGACGCCCCGCGCCCTGCAACACCAGCTGAATGTTTTGAAGTTGTTCTTTTTATACGTAAAGTTATAAGTGACATATTCAGCCCAGCAGATGCGCACAATGTGCAGGTGCTGTATGGCGGGTCTGTAACACCGAAGGACGCGTTAGGGTTTATAGAACATGGTGGTGTCGACGGGTATCTGGTAGGACACGAATCACTATTGCCAAAACATTTTGATACAATATTAATTAATACTGAAAACTATGCAAACACTCAAAAAACTAAAACAATTAAAAAATAAAGTAGCACTAGTACGACTAGACTGGAATGTGCCAATTGCAGACGGTGTAGTGGGCGACGGTTTTCGTATTGTTGCATCACTTCCAACTATAAAAACATTAACCGAAAAAGGTGCCAAGGTTGTTGTGTTAGCACATACTGGGGACGATGGTAAACAAACCTTATTACCTATGGTTAACTACCTTAAAACATTGATACCAAACACTGTTGTAACATTAGAAAAAAGCACAAATTTTGACGATATTGTGCAGAACATAGTTTTGATGAACGAAGGCGACATAATGGTAATAGACAACATCCGCCGATGGAAGGGCGAGAAAGAAAACGACAAACAACTAGCTAGTGACTTTGCATCGTTAGGGGACATATATGTAAACGATGCGTTTTCAGTGTCACACCGGGCACATATGTCTATAGTTGGTTTACCTAAACTACTGCCTTCATATGCAGGTTTACAGTTAGAAAAAGAAATTTTAAACTTGTCTTCTGCATTAAAGCCTAAAAAACCATTTCTATTTATACTAGGCGGAGCAAAGTTTGAAACTAAAATGCCATTACTTAAAAAATACGTATCTACTGCAGACATGGTGTTTGTAGGTGGCGCATTAGCAAACAACTTTTTAAAAGCCAAAGGTTACGAAGTTGGTAAATCTGTTATAGATAAAAACACACCACCACTTTCTGGTGTTCTAAAAAATAAAAAAGTACTAACACCTATCGACGTTATAGTTAACCGCACAGATAGTCGAGGTAAAAATTCTTGGGCTGTAAACGTAGCTGAAGTTCAAAAGGGCGACACTATTGTAGACGTAGGCCCATTAACAGTTAAACTACTAACTACATTAATGGCAAAAACAAAACTAGTTGTGTGGAACGGCCCACTGGGTTGGTATGAAAAAGGCCACACAAAAAGCACTATAGATTTGTTAAATGCATTAGCAAGTCAAACCAAAGGTAAACAAAAGACCGTTAGTATTGTGGGCGGTGGCGACACTGAGGATGTTATAAATCAATCTAATATGGCAAATAAATTTACATTTGTCTCAACAGGTGGTGGCGCAACGTTAGAATTCCTGGCAAAAGGTACACTAGTTGGAATAAAAGCATTGAAATAATATATTTAAAATATAAAATAAAAACCGGTATTAATACCGGTTTTTATTTGTCTGCTGTACATGGTAGACTAATGTGCATGAACGAAGTGGTGGAACATTTGTTAGCTATGCGGGGTTTGTCGGCTATTGATGCTGACGATTTTCTGCACCCACAATATACAAATATAGGTAACCCAACAGATATGAAGGATATGGTTAAGTCTGTAGAACGGGTATATAACGCTATAACAAAAGGCGAGAAAATTGCCATATATGCAGACTACGACTGCGACGGTATACCAGGGGCAGTTGTACTTAGTGACATGTTCGATATTGTTGGTTTTAATAATTATGTTGTTTATATACCAGACAGACATAAAGAAGGTTATGGTTTACATATACCTGCTGTAGATAATTTGATTAGTCAGGGTGTGAATTTGATAATAACAATTGATGTTGGTATTACGGCTGTCGACCAAGCTAAGTACTGTAAAGAAAAAGGTATTGATTTGATTATTACCGACCACCATTTGCCATTAGAGAAAATACTTAAAGATAAGAAGAATAAGGACAAGCAAATTATACCTGATGCATATGCTGTTATAAACCCAAAACAAACAGGTAACAATTACCCAGACGACATGTTGTGTGGTTCGGGTGTAATATTTACTTTTGTTCGCGGGTTCTTAAATAAATACCGGGAACAGTATAATGTGCCAATAGGTTGGGAAAAATGGTTACTAGATATGGTGGCCATTGCAACACTGTCAGACATGGTACCACTACTTAAAGAAAACAGAACACTGGCATACTATGGTTTGCAGGTTTTAAAGAAAACTCGCCGACCTGGTTTACAACTACTACTACAAAAGGCTGGTGTAGACATGGCACATATAGTCGAAGATGATGTAACTTTTACATTAGCCCCACGGCTAAATGCTGCGTCACGCATGGACACACCCATGACGGCTTTTAAACTACTTAAAACAAAAAATGCTAAGGAGGCGGTAGAATTTTCAGCACACTTAGAAGGTTTAAACACAGAAAGAAAAACAAAAGTGGCGTCTATTATGAAGGAAGTAAAAAAAGTTTTAAAACAAAAAGAAGAACAACCCGTTATTGTAATAGGTAACCCAAACTGGAATATTGGTGTGCTGGGTTTGGTTGCATCGAAAATTGTAGACGAACATGACAAAACTGTTTTTGTTTGGGGCCGTGACGAATTTGGAATTATAAAAGGTTCATGTCGTTCTAATGGAACGTGCCATTTGGTTTCTATAATGTCTGCTGCACCGGCAGGCACGTTTGTTGCCTTTGGTGGGCATGAGGGTGCTGGAGGTTTTTCAGTTAGTAATGATGCAATACACACACTGGCAGATGTGTTAAACAGTGTGCACAGTAGTGCGTTAATTGAAACTAAAGATGACAAAGATACTGCACAAATACTAGAAGTTACATTGCCTATAGTTACAAACGAAGTTTATCGGGCAATACAAAACTTTGCACCATTTGGTGTGGCAAACCCTAAGCCAGTTTTTATGTTTAAACGTGTATTAGTAGAAACTGCAAAGGAATTCGGTAAAGACAAAAACCACTTAGAAATAGTTGTTTCACATAACGATGGCGCTAAACCAGCAAAAATAAAAGCCATAGCATTTTTCAAAACTACAAATGATTTTGAACAAAAACTGGTACCAGGTATGTGTATAGATATGTCTGCATTTATAGAAGAATCGCGTTATATGGGCAAGGTAGAAATGCGTTTACGTATATTTGACATTGTTATATAATTTATGTATTGTTTATAAAAAATAAACATATGCACAATAACAAAGAAATACTAAAAACAAACCTATCCATGGTTAGTTTACTAATAGTTGTAGAAGCGATTTTACAATCGACCAGATCTAACCCCAATATAACCTGGCATTTTACAAAAGAAATAAAACACGAATGCCTTTTAGGAAATAGGGGTGTGCCTGCAGAATTTAAAACATTGCGAGCCGCGATAGTTTTCTTTCTTTTTAAAGTTTTTAGAAAAAATATTAACCGAAAAATGTTAGTAGAATTTTTTGAAACAGAAGAGAATTACAGCAAAGATTTTTATGAAAAAAGCGCATTGTTTAAAAAAATTGATGCACATTTAGGTGAAGACAAAAACCTTTTGGAATTTGCCATGTCTTATGTAGACGAATGGAATAAAGCTGAAAAAGCAGTATTTAAAAATGAATCTTTATTTTCTAGTCTTAATATCGAACCAGATGAATTCGCAAAAATACTATTTGCACACATTGCAGAAAAAGCTACAGAATATTTTGCTTTTTTAATTACTGTTGACGATATCAAGAAGAAGAATAGAAAAGCTAAATATGTAATGTGTAGAAATTTATTCGTTTTAGTTTTCCATAGCAAGTTTCCTACTACTAGTTATTCAATAATTGGAAAATTTTTGAACGACGAAGACCATTACAGGGTACAGTTTTCTTTTGGTAGGCATGAGGAATTGTTCGAGTCTAACAACCAGGAATACATTAACTTTTTCCTGCAAACTAGAGAAAGTTTTATTTCTAAAATCACGCAAACGCAACCTGCGTGATTTTTTAATTTATGTATATGTTCATGCTATAATCTTTACATGAATCCCGTTAGAAGCCGCGGTCGCAGTAACGGGCATTAATTATGAAAG